>CAMPKM010000261.1 GCA_946887155.1 uncultured Gemmatimonadota bacterium | reverse complement strand
GGACGAGGTGTCCCCGGTTCGCCATGAACCACCAGCGCATGCACCGCGCCTAACGCGGCCAGCGCGCCGGCCAGCAATGCCATGCGCGGGCGCTCGGCGACGCCAACGACCTGGCGGCCCGCGCTCGCCGGATTCGCCAACGGGCCGATAATGTTCATCACTGTCGGGATGCCGAGCTCGCGCCGCACGGGACCCACGTGCCGCATGGCCGGGTGCAGCGTGGGCGCGAACATGAACACGATTCCCGCCCGTCGCAGCACGTCGCCCATGACCGCGGCCGTGGCGTCGAGCGGCACGCCGAGCGCCTCGAGTACGTCCGCGCTCCCACTGCGCGAGGTGAAGGACCGGTTCCCGTGCTTCGCGACGCGCACGCCTGCGCCTGCCGCCAGTAACGCGGCCGCCGTGGAGATATTGAACGTGGTCACGGCGCCGCCACCGGTCCCGCACGTGTCGACCAGGGTGCCGTGGTCTTCGGCGTCGATCGGTATCATTGCCGCGCGCAGGGCGCGTGCCGCGCCGGCCACCTCGTCAGTCGTTTCGCCCTTCACGCGAAGCGCCATCAACAGCGCGGCGACCTGTGCCGGGGTCGCCTCACCGGACATGATCAGCCCGAACGCTTCGGCTGAGTGCTCGGCGGAGAGCGATTCGCCGAACGCCAGCCGGCGAACCGCGGACTGCAGCGCGTCAGCCGGCATCTATGGATGGCAGCAGCCGGTCGACAAGCTGGGCGCGAATGACGATCAGGGAGATGACCAGGCCGAGCAGCTTGACGCGTTCGACGTCCTCCTCGATGAACACACCACGCTTGGCGCGGTTGGTGAGGTTGACCACGCCGAGCAGTTCGCCGTGATAAACCAGCGGAAAGCTGATGAACGAGCCGGTCGTCAGGTATTCATCGCGAAGCAGCGGATGCATCGCGCCGTCGGTCACGTCCTGCACGAGGAGCGGCTCGCGCGTCGTCGCCACGATTCCCGCGACGCCCTTCCCGAATTTCGTGCGTTGACCCATGCGGATGTGCGGCAGCAGTCCTCGTGCGGCGGCGAGGTACAGCGCTTCCGGTTCCGGCGCACGAAGCATCAGCGAGCAACGCTGCGCCTGCATGTCATCGCCAACCATCGCCAGCAAGCCATCGACGAGCGGGGCGGCATCGCCGGTGACGTTGTCGAGCGCCAGCGCGCGCTCCAGCAGGTACAGCGTACGCGTCTTCTGCCGGAGCATTTCGTGTCGACGGTGCAGCTCGATGTGTGACTGCTCGAGCTGGCCTACCGCTGCCATCAGCTGCTGCTCGAGCGACGCCTTCTGGTGCGCCGCCCGCCGCGCGCTTTCTTCCGCCGTCCGCAACTCCTGTTCGAAGTGCAGGCGGTTAGTCGCGTCATGCTCCCCCGACGAGGCCTTGTCACGCACCTGGTCCAGCTCTCGCTCGAGCTCCGAGAGCCGCGTGAGGTAATCGGTGTGGACCTTCTGCGTGATGGCTTCAAGGGTGTTCACGGCTTCGTCACGGGCTTCACGATCGGAAAACCGGCCAAAGGCAAGATCGAACAGTGCCGCCGATGGCGAAAACCGTTCGCTGGTGCGCGTGCCGAACATCTTTCGCTGCTCATAGAGCGCGAGCACTGCGGCGAGGTGGCCGTCGGTCGTGAGGCCGCGGAGCGACAGCAGTCCGCCGTCGGCAAAAGGCGAGAGGCCAAGCAGTCGCGCGTATTCCGAGGACCGTTCGCCGAGGTCGACGAACTGTCCGCCACCGGAGACGAGCGTGCGCACGTTGGGCGGCAGGTGATCGAAGGTCGTGTCCACCGATCCGCGTTCGACGTGTCCGCCGGATGGTGTCAGCCGCTCGCGGAGCATTTCCCTGCGTCCGTCGTAATGCAGGAGCGCCAGCACCGCGCTGCGATCGCCTTCCATCAGTGACTCGCCGAGCGCCACGAGAGCCGCGTTCAGATCAGGCGCGACAGCTAGGGCGTGGGCGAGCGATGGGAGGGCGCGTGACATTCAACCTGGACGTAGGACGGGGGAGTGAAACTGGTCGCCTAGGTCTAATCCTGTCAATCGCTTCCGTCGCTCACCCGTTGCTTGGCTTCATGCCTGGAACTAGCTTTCTCCTCGATGACGGCGCGCACTGTGCAGCTCGTGCTGCACTATGACGGGACCGCCTTCGCCGGCTGGCAGATGCAGCCTGAGCAACGGACCGTCCAGGGCGAAATCGAGCGCGTGCTCGCCGGACTCTGTGGGGAGCGTGTGGTGGCTCAGGGAGCCGGCCGTACCGACGCGGGCGTACACGCGCGCGGGCAGGCGGTCGGCGTGCGAGTGCCGGAAAAATGGACTCCGCCGATGCTGCGGCGGTCCATGAACGCGCTCCTCCCGGACGATGTGTGGGTCGCGGCGGCGCATGAGATGCGTCCCGAGTTCCATGCACGATTCAGCGCCACGTCCCGGCGTTATGCCTATCAGGTCGGTACAGATGAGGAAGCTCGCTCTCCCTTTCGGCGGCGAACCGAATGGGCCTACCGGCACAGCTATGATCGGGCCATGCTCGACGCCGCCGCTTCCCTCCTCCCTGGCGAGCACTGTTTCATCGGATTCGCCGTGCGCGGGACTGCACCGCCCACCGATGCGCACCGATGCACGGTCACGCATGCGCAATGGGTCGATCGCCCCGGAGGCCTCACGTTCCAGGTCGAGGCGAACCGGTTTCTTCATCACATGGTCCGCTTCCTCGTGGGCACCATGCTCGCGCAGGCCAGTGGAAAGCGGGACGCAAACGCCGTGAGCACCCTGCTGGTCGCCGCGTCGAACGACGAGGTGTCGCCGCCGGCACCGGCGCACGGGCTCGTGCTCGAGAAGGTTGCGTACCCGCCGGAGTTGTACTTGTCATGAGACCGATGATTGTCCTGTCGATTTTCCTGACGGCATGCCAGGGAGCCCCGGAAGCGAGCGCCGTCCAGACTCCGCCGCCCCCGCCGGTGGCGGTTGCGCCGCAGCAAATCGACGCCTCACGCCGCACCGCCATCACGGAGGCCACGGGCCGCGTGGCGCCGGCCGTCGTGACCGTACAGACCGAAACGGTGCAACGCGTGCCGGCCGATATCTTCAGCATGTTCTTCGGCGGCGGCGGCGCGACCCAGCAACGCGTATCACCCGGCATCGGATCCGGCTTCATCATTCGAGACAACGGCGTGATCGTGACGAATGCCCACGTCGTGCAGGGCGCCACCAACATCTCCGTCATGATGCGCGACGGCACGACGCACGATGCGCGGTTGCTCGGTTCCGACGAAACGAATGACCTGGCCGTGCTCAAGATCGACGCCCGCAACCTGCCGGTGGCGCCGCTGGGAGATTCGGACGGCCTGGTGATCGGGGAGTGGGCGATCGCGATCGGCAACCCGTTCGGTTTCGTCATGGCCAACCCCGAGCCCAGCGTCACCGCCGGCGTCATCTCGGCCACGGGACGCAACTTGTTAGGCAGCTCGGAAGGATCGGGCGTCTACGTCGACATGATCCAGACCGATGCGTCGATCAACCCCGGCAACTCCGGTGGTCCGCTGGTGAATGCGCGCGGTGAAGTGATCGGCGTGAACAGCTCCATCTACACGCCGTCGCAGGGATCCGTTGGACTCGGCTTCGCGATTCCGATCAATCGGGCCAAGCGTGTTGCCGAAGACCTGATCGAACACGGCGCAATCCGCCGGCCGTGGATCGGCGAACTGCTGGCGGCGCCGGCACGCGGGACGAACCCACGGGACGTGATCAATTCGGGCGCGGTGCTGCGTGGCGTCGTTCCCGGATCACCAGCAGCCAGTGCCGGACTGCGTGAAGATGACCAGATCATCCGCGCCGGAAACCGGAACGTTCGCAACGCATTCGATTGGGAAGCGGCCAGGCTTTCGTTCCGCGTTGGTGACAAGGTGCCGCTCGTGATCAAGCGCGGCAGCCGGGACATCACCGTGACGGTCACTGTGGCCGATCGGCCGGAGGTCAGCGCGCCCAAGGTCCCGGTCCAGCGCGAACTGGAAGTCACGACCCTGACCGCCGCCATTCGGGCTGAACGTGGTGTGGTCGCCAGCCAGGGCGCATACGTGACCGATGTCAGTGATCGCGTGCGCGACGAGATCGGGCTCGACGAGGGCGACGTCATTGTCCAGATCAACCGGACGGTCATTCGAAATGCGAATGACGTCACGCGCGCCATCAGCCAGGCACCGGCCGGCGACATGTCACGCGCGCTCATCGAGCGTCGCGGCCGCCGCTACGTCACCGAATTCGCCATCCGATGACCTCATCGCACGACACCTGGTCGTCCCCGCTTTCGGAGCGATACGCATCGAAGGCGATGCTCTCGCTCTGGTCGCCGAACCGGCGCTACGGGCTCTGGCGCCGGCTCTGGCTGGCGCTCGCCGAAGGCGAAAAGGCGTTAGGCGTTGCGATTCCCGACGCGGCGCTCGCCGAAATGCGCGCGCACCTCGACGACATCGATTATGCGGCGGTCGCCAGGTTCGAGAAGGAATTTCGCCACGACGTCATGGCGCACATCCACGCCTTCGGCGATGTCGCGCCGACGGCGCGGCCGTTCATGCATCTGGGCGCCACCAGCGCGTACGTCACGGACAACGCGGACCTCATCCTGATGCGCGAAGGGATGGGCATCCTGCGTGAGAAGGTGCTGGCCGTCCTGGTCGCCCTTGCGGCATTCGCCAGACGGTGGCGCGCCGAACCGACGCTCGGGTACACGCACCTCCAGCCGGCGCAGCTCACGACCGTGGGGAAACGCGCCACGCTCTGGATGCAGGACCTGGTGCTGGACCTGCGCGACCTCGACGCTCGTCAGGCAGCCATGCCGTTGCGAGGCGTCAAGGGCACGACCGGCACGCAGGCCTCGTTCCTCGAACTGTTCAAGGGAGATCATACGAAGGTTCGCGCCCTCGAGCGCCACGTGTGCGCGGCGATGGGCTTCGACAGCGCCCTCCCGGTCACCGGCCAGACGTATTCCCGCAAACTCGACGCCCAGGTCCTCGGCGTGGTCGCGGGGATCGCGGCGTCCGCCGCCAAGTTCGCCAGCGACGTTCGCATGCTGCAGTCGTTCGGCGAGATGAGCGAGCCGTTCGAATCGAGCC
>CAMPKM010000260.1 GCA_946887155.1 uncultured Gemmatimonadota bacterium | reverse complement strand
AGGTCATTGTGCCACTTGCACTGCTGACGCCGAAATGAGCTCCGGATGGCCGAGGGCGGATGGCGGATGGCGACCGAGGCCGGTCCGGTGAGCATCGATCGGCCCTCGGCCGTCAGCCCTCCATCCCTGTATTCGCGACTGCTGGCCTTTCTGAGGCCTCACTGGTGGCGCATGGCGGGGACGATTGCCTGCAACCTGGTGGCGGCCGTCCTCGACGTGTTCACCATCACGCTGCTGATCCCGTTCCTCAATGCGCTGTTCGATCAGCCGCAGAGTGGATTCATAACAGAAATCCAGCAGCGCATGATTGGCGCGTTCCTCGATCCGGCCGACCGAATGGGATCGTTGCGGAACATCCTCGTCATCATCATGCTGGCGGTGCTGGCCAAGAACCTTCTCATCTGGATGAGCAGCCAGCTCGGCGCTTCACTGCAGGAGTTTGTCACGCGCGACCTGCGCAACGCGCTCTACAAACACCTGCAGCGATTGCCGCTCCCCTACTTCACGCGCATGAAGACGGGTCAGTTGCTGGCGCGGGTGCTCAACGACACGCAGCAGACGAAGGCGGTGATCACCGAATCGGTCACGAGGTCGATCCAGAGCGCGGCAATGGTCATCACCAGCATCGTTACGCTGTTCCTGATCAGTTGGCGATTGGCCCTGCTCACGCTCGTCGTCGCGCCGGTGTTGATGGGATTGCTGCAGCCGGTTTTGCGTTCCCTGCGTCGCGGACACCGCAAACTGTCGAACCAGTTTGGTGACATGACCGCGGTCGTGCAGGAAGCGGTCAGCGGTGTTCGCCTCGTGAAGTCGTTTGGAGGCGAAGAATACGAATTCGACCGGTTCCGCTCCGCCAGCGATACGTACGCGCGCGGCATGATGCGCGTGTCGCGTCTGGCGCAACTTGCCATTCCGATTGCCGAGACGGTCGGTACCGGCGTCGCGGTGATCGTCCTCTGGTTCGGCGCGCGCGAGGTGCTGATCAACGGTTCCATGGACGGCACGACCTTGATCGCGTTCCTTGCGCTGACGCTGCGGATCCTTCAGCCACTCAAGCAACTCACGGCGGTGCCGACAGTCGCGGCGCAATCACTGGCCGCTGCCGAGCGTGTGTTCGAAGTGTTCGACACCGAATCCGAAACGGCGCGTGATCGGGGGACGCGCGACGTGCAAACCATGTCGCTGTCGCTCGAGTTCGACCATGTCACCTTTGCGTACGAGCAGACTCCGGTGCTGGACGATGTGACCTTCGTTGCGCGTCGTGGCGACGTGACCGCCATCGTTGGTGCGAGCGGAGCGGGGAAGACGACCCTGGTGGACCTGATTCCCCGGTTCTTCGAGCCAACGGGCGGCGCGGTGCGGATCGATGGCGTCGACACACGAGAGATCAGGCTCGGCTCATTGCGGTCCCTCACGGGCATCGTCAGCCAGGACACGGTCGTGTTCAACGACACGGTCCGGAACAACCTGGCCTACGGCCGGGCAGACCGGTTCAGCGACGAACAGGTCATCGGGGCGGCGAAAGCGGCCAACGCGCACGACTTCATCTCCCAACTGCCCGACGGTTACAACACGATCCTCGGCGAACGCGGGACGCGCTTGTCAGGCGGACAGCGCCAGCGCATCGCGATTGCGCGCGCCCTGCTCATCGACCCGCCGATCCTCATCCTCGATGAGGCCACCTCGGCGCTCGATACCGAGTCGGAACGGCTGGTGCAGGAGGCGATCGACCGGCTGCTCCGCGGACGCACGGTGTTTGTGATCGCTCACCGCCTGTCGACGATCGCCCACGCCACGCAGATCCTGGTGCTCGACCAGGGCCGGCTCGTGGAGCGGGGGACGCACGACGACCTGATCGAGCGACGGGGCACGTACCACCGCCTGCACGCCCTCCAGTTCCCGCGTGGTGGAGAGGCGGCGTGACGTCGCCGTCCGGCGGCGCGGTCAACGTTACGGTGGTGATCGCGGCGCATAACGAGGGCGAACAGATCGCGGACTGCGTGCGGAGCGTCCGCTGGGCCGATGAGATCCTCGTGGTCGAGAACGACTCTGTCGACGACACCATCGAACTGGCGCGGTCAGCGGGGGCGACGGTGTTCAGCCATCCGTTCCGGACGATCGGCGCGCAACGAAACGCGGCGATCGATCGCGCCAGGCATCCATGGATCTTCGTCCTCGACGCCGACGAGAGAGCCACGCCGGCGTTAGGGGCGGAGGTCGCGCGCCATATCCAGGACGGCGGCGAGGCCTGGCGCGTGAAGCGCCGGAACTGGTTCCTCGGCCGCGAGATCAGGCACAGCGGGTGGGATCGCGACCGGCCGGTGCGGCTGTTCCGGTCGTCGCTTCGTTATGATGAACGCCCCGTACACGAACATGTGATCACGACCTCCGACCCCGGCACACTCGCGGAGCCCCTCCTGCATCAGCCGTACAAGAACCTTGGCGAGTTTTTCGAGAAGCTTCCCCGCTACAGCCGTGACTGGGCCGAGCAGAATCACGCCCGAGGCAGGAACGTGTCGGTGTTCACGCTGCTGGTCCGGCCGCAGGCACGCTTTCTCTCGACGCTCCTGCTGCGTGGCGGCTGGCGCGACGGTTGGCAGGGGGTGCTGATCTCGGCGCTGGCCGCGGTGAGCGTGGCCTCGAAATACGCGCACCTCTGGGCGCTGAATCACCGGAGAGAGTCGGCACGCGAGGGGGACGGGTGGCCCACGTAAAGCCGAGGCCTGTCCACTGGATCCAGTATGTGATTGGCCGGTCGGTGCTGGCGTTGTTAGGCCTGATGCCCTATCACGCGGCGCGTGCGTTCGGCCGCGTACTCGGGCGGCTCGCGCATTCGCCGTTCGGCGTTCGGCGCACGGTTGTGAGGAGACAGATCGCGGCCGCCTTTCCGGATGCCGGTCCCCGGGAAGTTGATCGGCTCGTTCGCGAGGCGTACGCGCACTTCGGCGAGGTCATCATCGAGACGGCGCTGCTGCCGAAACTCGGCAAGCAGCGGATCCTCGACCTGTTCGAAGGCGCGGAGGGTTTTGAACCGATTGTCGAAGCGCACAAGGCCGGGAAGGGGATCATCCTGATCACCGGTCATTTCGGCAACTGGGAGCTCGCGGGTGCCTACGTTGCGGCGCGCGGCATTCCCATCGAGGTGATCGTCAGGCGGATGAACAACCCGCTGTTCGACGACTACGTCACGAAAACGCGCGAAGGTGCCGGGATGATCGTGGTCTACGATCACGACGCGGTCCGTCGCACTCCGCGCGCGTTCAAGGCGGGGCATGCAGTGGCGTTTGTTGCTGATCAGGGCGTACTCGGCCTGGCGTCGACGTTTGTCCCGTTCTTCGGGCGCCCGGCCAAGACGCCGCGGGGTCCGGCGGTGTTCGCGATGAAGTATCGCCTGCCGACGTTTTTTGTTGCCGCCGTGCAATTACCGGATGGCCGCTACCGCTGCGTTGCGACGCCGGTAGAAATCCCCGAGACCGGCGATCGCGAAGGTGACGTTGACGCGGTCGTCGCGCGTTACACGAGCGTGCTGGAATCGTGGGTGCGGAAGTATCCGGAGCAGTATTTCTGGCATCATCGCCGCTGGAAGCGTCAGCCGCCCGATACCCCTGAAGACTTGCGCGATCCGGTGCTGGCCGCGTCCAGTCGCGATTCCTGATGACGGGGGGAAGTGACCTGCGATGAACGGCGCGGCGGCTACTTCTCCGGTCCGAACATGTATGGGAGCGTGATCAGCAACGGAGGGAACTCTGGCCGCGGATGCCACTCGAGGATGTCCGTGATCACCTCCGGTCGCTCGTCATCCGGTTGCCATCGTTCTACCAGTCGCGAATCAGGATCGAGAATCCAGTACTGCGGGATTCCTGCTTTCTGGTACACCACTCTCTTTTTTCCGCGATCATTCCGGGCTGTTGCCGGTGAGATTCCTTCGACGACCAGGAGCAGATTCCTGACGTCCGTCCATGATCGCGGCTCGCCGGTACCCTCGTCAGGCACCACGAACAGGTCGGGCTGAACGATCGTGCGCGGCGAGAGCTCGATGTCGGCAGGCGAGAGCATCGTCCATCCCAATCGGTGGTGTCGTACGTAGTCATCCACCAGGCGAACGAGCCTCAGGAGCATCGCCTGATGCTGCCAGGCTGGCGCCGGGCTCATGACCAACGTGCCGTCCAGCACCTCGTAACGATTCCCGTCTTCGGGAAGGTTGCGGAGCATCTCGGGCGTCCATTCAGTCTGCGGTGCTGGCATGACCTTAGCGTAGGCTCGGCTGGCGGAAGGGAGCAAGCGAACATACGCCGAGGATGGGACGGAAAGTCACGAACGACATCATCCCTGGCGTGCGGGCCCTATCAATTCAACGCAGCTGCGCTCCCTTCATGCTGATCCAACCGACATGTTCATGGATATGGAGCCTGCAGCCTGTGCCTTTCTCGAATCGCCCGACCTGTGAATCTCGACGACCTCCGTCGGCAGGAATTTCCGTGGACGACTTCCGGTGACGTCGCGTACCTCAACCACGCAGGCACGGGGCCACTCCCCGCGCGCACGCGACAGAAGCTGCGGGAGTGGGATGAGATCCGCTCGACGCCCTGGAAGAACACCGCCGCCGACCAGTTCGGCGTGCTCACGCGCTGCCGGGAACTCTGCGCGCGCATGATCGGCGCGTCGGCTGACGAGATCGCGATGATGGTCAACACTACCTACGGCATCAACGTCGCCGCGTCGTCGATTCCCATCAAAGCCGGTGACGTCATCGTCACGCCGGATCGCGAGTTCCCGGCCAACGTGTACCCCTGGATGGCCCTGGCCGAGCGGCGTGGCGCGACCTACCGTCGCGTGCCCTGCATCGACGGTCTCGCCGATGAAGACGCGCTGATTCGTGCGCTCGACGAACCCGGCGTGAGCGTCCTCTCGGTGTCATGGGTGTCCTTCGAGACGGGCCTCAAGCTGGATCTGGCACGGTTAGGCGCCGAGTGCAGGAAACGCGGCATCTGGTTCGTCGTGGACGCCATTCAGGGGGTGGGTGCGGCGCCGATCAACGTCAGCGAGTGCCACATCGACTTCTTCGCTTGCGGTGGCCAGAAGTGGCTCCTGTCCACCTGGGGCACCGGCTTCCTC
>CAMPKM010000259.1 GCA_946887155.1 uncultured Gemmatimonadota bacterium | reverse complement strand
CTGGAACGCGTACCGGATCGGCAGAGGTGAGGCGGTCCCGGGATCGGCCGTTGCGGTCGATCGCACTGGAGCGTCGGCGTTCGTTTCGTCCCCGTTCACCGTGACGGGCGGCACGGGCGGCTCGCTGTGGAATTTCAGCCAGAGTCTCGAAGGCGCGAACGGATTCATCACCTCGTTCCCGATTGGTTCGCTGCTCGCCAGCTCCGGTGCCGGCGACATGCTGTTCCTGCAGCCCGCCGACCGGTTGGCGACCGACCTCATGACCCTGAACATCACCAACTCGGAACTGCAGGGATCGAACGTGGACTCGCGTTCGATCATCACCTACGTTGGCAATGCGCCGCCGGCGAACTCGACGTACGCGCTTCCGGCGGCCGTTCCTGCGTTCACGGTGTCGCCGGTAAATGGGGCGCCGGTGCCTCAGTGGATGGCCACTGGGTCGATACCAGCCGAGTACCAGGCTGGGACCAGCGTGATCAGCGTGGCGTTCACGGGTGCCAACCTCAGCTCCCTGTACACGATTTCCGCAACCCGCGCCTGGCTGGAGGCGAATAGCCAGACTACCACCTTTACGCTCAGCGCACCGACCTTGCCCGGCTTCCTGCAGGAGTGGGCACCGGCGGCGCCGCTCGACAACAGCATCGTCATCATGCTGAACACGAACGCGACCGGGGCTCCCACGGTGGGAACGGTCACCAACCTGTCATCGCGCGTGCAGTCTCCCTAACGAGTAAGTCCTTTACGTCGGCGGGCTGCCTTCCGGTTCACGGGAAGGCAGCCCGTCGTCGTTTCCGCCGGTCCCGGCCGGGGTAGCGTCGAACCGCGATGCCGGCCATCGTTTGGGGCGTGATCCGTCTCAATCCTGGAGAGATCGATGCAGCGACGTGAATTCCTCGCTTCCGCCTCGGCGCTGGGTGCGCTGTCGGCCGTGGATCTTTCGTCGGCGCGCGTGGCGGCACCCGCCATCATACAGGGCCGGTCGGCGCGGCCTGTGATCGTGGCGTCGTCGAATGGCAACTGGTTCCGGAACGGCGGGACGAAGACCTGCATCGAGACCGCCTGGGAGATGATGATGCGAGGCGACGACGTGCTCGATGCCTGTATCGCCGGCGTCAACATCGACGAGCTCGATCCGACGGAGCCGTACGTTGGGTACGGCGGACTGCCCAACGCGGACGGCGTTGTGCAGCTCGATGCGTCGGTCATGCATGGCCCGACAAAACGCGCCGGTGCGGTGGCCGCGCTCGAAGGCGTGCGCACGCCGTCGTTGGTGGCCAAGGCGGTGATGGAGTTGACCGACAATCACCTGCTGGCGGGCCAGGGCGCCCAGAGCTTCGCCCGCAACGTGGGCTTCACGATCGAGCCCGATCTCAACACTGAATATTCGAGGCGCGAATGGCTGGCGTGGAAGCGTCGGACGGACAGCGCGAGCTATCCCGATCCGGTACGGCGGCCGCCGGGTGGCGGCAATGAGGATCCGGTCACGTCCGCGCTGACGTTGCACATGCATGGTACCATCCATTGCAGCGGAGTGAATGCGCGGGGAGACGTCTGCGGCCTCACGTCCACCAGCGGGCGTGCATTCAAGATTCCGGGGCGGGTTGGCGATTCCCCGATTCTTGGGGCGGGATTGTATGTGGACGGTTCAGTGGGCGCCGCGGGATCGACGGGCCGCGGCGAGGCGAACTTGTTCAACCTCACGTCATATCTCATCGTCGAAGGCATGCGCGCCGGGAAGCACCCAAAGGACGCCGGGCTGGCCGCGCTCCAGCGCATCAGGGAGAACACGGTCGAACCGCGGCTCCTCAAGCCGGACGGTAACCCCAACTTCAACATCCTGTTCTACATCGTGAATGCCCGCGGCGAGCATGCCGGATGCGCGATGTACGGCGAAGACCCGGGTGAACGGGGATGGGCCGGGCAGACGACCACGCAATTCGTGAAGTACAGCGTGTGCGACGAGCGTGGCCCCCGCATGGAGAACTGCGTCGGACTGCTCCCGGGGACCGCGTCGAGCTGAAATCGTTCGACCGAATGGCCTGACGAGGCGTGCGGTCGGATAGATTGAGGCCGGACATTCACGGTACTGAATGACTGCTGACATCACGCCCGACCAGCACTCCGCGCCCCGGACGACGTTCGCCCTTGTGGCAACGCTCGTGATCTGGGGCGCGCTGGCAGGCGCGCATGGGGAGCTCGCCGCGCGGGCGCTGCTGATGGTGAAGACGCCGGTGTTGCCGTCGAGCTTTCACTTCAATCCGATGGCCCTGGCCGTTGGTCCGCTGGTCAACGTGCCCATTTTTGCGGCGGCGGTCCTGCTGGTGGTACTGGTCGCCCGGGTGTTGCGGCCGGGTCGCGTCTTTCAGGCGGTCGTACTGGTGGTGCTCACGCTGGCGGCGTTCGAGGTGGCACTGACTACGCGCCGCGTACACGTCGCCGCGCTCTTCATTCTTGCGGCGGGTCTGGCGTCACTGGTGACCCGGCTCGTCGTCAGGTTTCCACGCGGGAGCCTGCTGGTGGCGAAGGTAACGGCCGTGGTGATGTCGCTCGCCGCCGGCATTGGCGGCGCGTGGGTATCGATGCGGCCGTCGTTCGACGAGGCGCGCGGCCTGCGGGCGCTGGCGGCGGCGCCCGCCGGTGTGCCTAACGTCGTGGTCCTCATCCTCGACACGGTTCGCGCGATCGAACTCGGGATATACGGGAATCCGCGACCCGTGACGCCGAAGATCGACAGCATTGCCCGGAACGCGATCCGCTTCGACTTCGCGTACTCAACGGCGCCGTGGACGTTGCCCAGTCATACGACGATGCTCACGGGCCGTTATCCGCATGAAGTCTCCTCCGACTGGTCCTCGCCATACGATGGTGCCCACCCGCTGCTGAGCGAAGTCCTGCGCGACCATGGCTATGCCACCGCCGCGTTCGTGGGCAACATGGTGTACCTCCACCGCCGCTGGGGCCTCAACCGGGGGTTCCTTCGCTACGAAGAGTATCAGCTCGACCAGACCGTACTTGCCACGACATCCAACCTTTCCGCGCTGCTGGTTCGTTGGCTGAACACCGGGAGCCGACAACGCGTGCGCGTGAAAGGCGCCGATGCCTCCACGCTTCGCGGCCGTTTTGGCCGCTGGCAACGTTCGCTGGGCGAGCGCCCCTTCTTCGCTTTCATCAACCTCTTCGATGCGCACGCTCCCTATGGGGCACCGGCACCGTTTGATACGATGTTCATTGGCCGCCGGCCCGGGTTTTCTGAAATCGACGACTGGAGCCAGCGCGACAGCGTCGAAAACGACGAGCTGCGCACGGGGTATCAGCAGTCGCTTGCGTGGCTCGATTCGCAGGTCGGCCTGCTCGTGGACGACCTGCGGCAGCGGGGCGTGCTCGATCGCACGTTACTGGTCATTACGTCCGACCACGGTGAGGATTTCGGTGAACATGGATTTTCGGGACATGGCGGCGGACTCTTCGCGACGCAGACTCGCGTGCCGTTGCTCGTCGTTCCGCCGGGATGGCGCGGCGCACGTACAGTGAACGAATACGTGACGTTACGGGATCTTGCCGCCACCATCGGCGAAGCGGCCAGCCTCCGCGAGGGCACATTTCCGGGGACCAGCCTTCATCGCTTCTGGCCGCCGGCGCGGCCGGCGTCGTCGATTCCGTCGCCGATCCTGACCGAGGTCTCGCGCGACCCGAAACTTCAGTCGTGGTACCCGGCGTCCCGCGGATCGCTCAGGAGTATCGTCACGGACGGACTGGCGTACACGCGAGTGCTGGGGGACAGCACGGGTGAATGGCTGTTCGACCTCGTTCGCGACCCGATGGAACAGGTGGATGTCGCGGCCGACCCCGCGTACGCCGGCCGCCTGGTTTCGCTGCGTGCAGCCATGGATGCCGCCATTGCGGGAACCGGGTCGATGGATCGCCCTCCGCGGTAGATGCCGACGCTTCATCTTATTTCCGGGCTACCCGGTTCCGGCAAGACGACGTACGCCTTGCGCCTCAAGGACAACGCCGGCGCCGTGCTGTATTGCCTGGACCGTTGGCTGATCACGCTTTTCGGGCGTTATGCGCTCGCCGATGTCGGCCTCGACGAACACACCCGCCGCGTCCTTGCCTGCCGGGAGCTGATCCGTGAATCCGCGACCGAATTCCTGGCACGCGGCATCGACGTCATTCTTGACGACGGCTTTTTCTATCGTGAGCACCGGATGCAGCACGTGGCGTTCGCACTCGAAACGGGCGCGCGCGCGACGATCCATCTCGTGGATACGCCGCTCGAGGTCGTACGCCGGCGTCTCGAGCGACGAAACGCCGATCTCCCGCGCTACAACTTCTACATCGAGCCGGCGATACTCGATGACTTCCTGGGGATGTACCAGCGGCCGACGCCTGACGAAGGGGCGGAGATCGTCACGGTCACGGGTGCGCTGGAGCGGGACGCCGATGGACTGGCGACCCGCCCGCCGGCGGCGCCCTAACGAGTAAAGGCGTCCCGCTCGTCGCGCGTGACGGCTACATGCAGCCGCAACAGGCCGTGCTCGTCCCGGCGCAGTGTGTATGTGGACCATTCCTCGCCGCTTTCACTCCCCTTCGAGTTGTACTGCGGCCATCGCACGTCCACGAGAGCGATGCGGTCGGTGAGCCATTCCACCCGCTGTATCTCACCATGGGTGTCGATGATGCCGCGTTCGGCGTAGTGCCGGCGCGCGTCGGCAAACATGCGCTCGAGCTCACCGCGGTCCACGACCATCTGCACGGCATCGTCACCGATCAGGACGGCCGGGAGTGCCCACAGTCCGGCCGCCGCCTTTCCGTTTCCTGATGTCAATGCCCACGCCAACCGATCCAGGAACTCCTGAACGTCAGGCTCTTCGCGAGCCGCGGTCAGGGTCGAGGAGGTCACGAGGGCGGAAGTCGTATGCGACATGGCGTCTCCCGTGAGGTGGTTACCTGGTAGTACCCCCGGCGCCGCATAAGGCCGCGAACCCGGCGGTAGCGGCGCGCCGGCCCTGCGCAAAACGCTGACCCCGCTCGTCAGGCGGGCGCTACCGAAGGCGACTCTGCGGCCGTGCGGTGTATCCTCCGCCAACGACTGACACGAACGGCGCGACGCCCGGCCAAATCCGCGCCGGCCGCGCCC
>CAMPKM010000258.1 GCA_946887155.1 uncultured Gemmatimonadota bacterium | reverse complement strand
GCCCAGGACAATCGCTCGTCCGTGAAGCGTGTCATCGGAGGCGAAGGTCCGCCCGATCGCCGGCGGCACTCCCAGCACGGAAAAGACGTCCGGGCTCACGGCCACGATCCCGATCCGGCGCGGCTCGGCTTCGCTCACCAGGTTTGCCGAGCGGTGCGAATAGACACCCAACGCCGCAAAGGAGTGCTGCTGTTCCTTCCAGTCCCGCCAGTTGGCCGGCGCCAGGTCCCCGTAGTTCCCGACGTCCTCGGCATCGGCCTGGTAGAACCGCACGAGCCGGTCCGGCTCCTTGAACGGAAACGGCCTGAAGAACGCATAGTCGGCAATGGCCAGGGCGGCGGTGTTGGCCCCGATGCCTAACGCCACGACGAGGATCGCCGTCAGCGAAAATCCCGGCGCGCGGCTGAAAGCCCGCACCGCGTACGCCAGGTCCTGTCGCAGCAATTCCCAGTGGGCCGCGAAGGCGTTGGGCACGACGTCAGCCATGGCCGCCAGCGCCAACGCGATCGCCCCCTTTCCGCGGTGGCTCGCCTCGAAGGCGCGGACGAGCTCCGTCGCATACTCGACGCGAAAAGAGCGTGGATAGAGGCGAAGCAGCAGGCGGAAGAATGTCATCGGCGTCAGGCTGTTTCGGGTGAGAGCCCACTGGCTCGACCCAGCCGGAGGAGCTGGGCCAGACGCCGCATTTCAGCTCGCGCCACGGCAGTGCCGAACGGCGTGATCCGGTAATACCGCCGGCGCTCATCGTCCTCCGCGGTCCGGCGCCGAGTGACTTCGGCGATCACGCCCTGTTCGACCATGCGTGCGATCGAGCGATAGAGCGTGCCCGCACTCATGCGCAGCGCTCCATCGGTTCGTGCCTCGATATCCTGGATGATCGCGTAGCCATGCCGCTCACCCTCGGCGACGGCGACCAGGATGTGGAAGGTCGCCGCCGGCAGCGGCAGCAGGTCGTCGACGATGGGTTCATCAGCCATGCGTCGACTATAGCCAGTATGGATATATTGTCAATGGCTATAGCCGAGTAGCAGTCGCAGTAGCAGGCCGTAGCCGCACCGAATACCGGTACCCAGTTCCAATAACCACTAACCACTACCAGTACTCTCCTCCCTGCCATACAGGCATATTGTGAGTCCCATTTGACCGGGACTTATCGTGACCACCGAATCCGCCCTGAAGCGAACGCCCCTCCACGACATCCACGTGTCCCTCGGAGGGAAGATCGTCCCCTTTGCCGGCTACGAAATGCCGGTGCAATACCCGACCGGCATCACGACCGAACACAAGGCGGTTCGGGAACGGGCCGGTCTGTTCGACGTCTCGCACATGGGCGAGTTCATCATCCGCGGCCCGGGCGCCGTGGATTTCGTCAACAGTGTCACGACCAACAATGTCTCGGCCCTCGCTGACGGTCAGGTCCAGTACTCGGCCCTCCTCAACGATCGCGGAACGTTCGTCGACGACTGCCTGGTCTATCGATATCCCGATCAGGTCATGATGGTCGTGAACGCTTCGAACGCAGCCAAGGACTGGGCGCACATCCTGCCGCACGCCTCGCGCTTCGAGTGCGAAATGACCGACATGAGTGACGAGACCGCGTTGCTCGCGCTGCAGGGCCCGATGGCGCAGCAGGTCCTCCAGCCGTTCACCGACATCGACCTGGAGCCGATCGAGTATTACCACTTCACGAAGGGGTCGGTCGCCGGTGTGGCTGACGTGACCGTGTCGCGCACCGGATATACCGGCGAAGACGGCTTCGAGCTGTATTTCCCGAACGCGCACGCCGTCACCATCTGGAAGGCGTTGACCAGTGACGGCCGAGTGACCCCCGCCGGGCTCGGCGCGCGCGACTCGCTGCGTCTCGAGATGGGAATGGCGCTCTACGGCAACGACATCGACGACACGGTGACGCCGCTCGAGGCGAACCTGGGGTGGATCGTGAAGCTCCCCAAGGGCGACTTCACCGGCCGCGATGCACTCGTCAGGCAGAAGGCCGAGGGCGTGAAGAAGAAGCTGGTCGGCTTCACGTCCTCGGAGAAGGTGTTCCCCCGTCATGGCTACCCGGTTTTTGTCGGCGGGGAGGCATCCGGCACGGTCTGCAGCGGCACGATGAGTCCCAGCCTCAACATCCCGATCGGCACCTGCTACGTGCCCGTGGCCTCGACAGCGGAGGGTTCGGCGATCGAGATCGACGTCAGGGGGAAGCGCGTTCCAGCCAACGTCGTGAAGATGCCGTTCTACAAAAACGCCACCCACAAATAGGTCAGAGATCCGGGGCCAGGGTCAGGGGCCGTTCACCTGTGACCACTGACCACTGACCTCGGCCCTCGCAGAAATGCGGATCGCCATTCTCACGGTGTCGGACGCCGGGGCGCGCGGAGAGCGTGAAGACCGGTCGGGCGACGTCATCGCTGCCTGGGCCGCGGGTCGCGGTGATCGCGTCGTCGACCGGATGCTCGTGCCTGACGAGTCCGGACAGATCGTGCCGGCGTTGCTGTCGTGGTGCGACAAGGATCTCGCTGACCTCGTGTTGACTACCGGCGGCACCGGCCTGAGCCCACGCGACATCACGCCCGAAGCGACCCGCACCGTGCTCGAACGCGAAGCGCCTGGAATCGCCGAGCGGATCCGTGTGTTGTCGATCGAAACGTTCCCCCGTGCTGCGTTATCGCGTGGAATCGCCGGCGTCAGGCACAGGACGCTGGTTGTAAATCTCCCCGGCTCACCAGGCGGCGTGCGCGACGCGCTGAACGCCATCGAGCCCATCCTCGATCACGCCATCCAGATCACTCGCGCCCAGCCGACCGACCATTAGCACGCTTGGTATCATCCCCGATTCTCGATTCCCGATTCCCGATTCCCGATTCCCGATCTTGTCAGTCCTCATCACGCTTACCGACGTAGAACCCGCCGTCCGACTCGGCAAGCTTCTCGAGAACGAGGAGCTCGAGACGGAAATGGTGTCGCCGCTCGACGACTTCCGGTCGGCGCTCCGGCGGGCGAAACCCTCCGTCGTGGTAATGACCGGCGGGCTGCTCGATCCGCATAACGTGCAGCTCGTGCGCGAATTGCTCTGGGACGACGTGGCCGTGATCGGCTTCGCCGACGTCCGCGACCCGGAGATCGATGAACGCCTGCGCGCCACCGGTTTTGTCGAGGTGTTCTCGAAGCCCGTCGTGCTCGATGAGGTGGTCGAGGCCATCAAGCAACTGCTGCGCCGCCAGGAGTTGTCGCGCCTCACGGGACTGATTGGCGAATCGGAAGCCATCCGCGAGGTCCTGGTCCAGGTCGAGCACATCGCCCCCGTGTCGAGCACCGTGCTGATCGAGGGTGAGAGTGGCACGGGCAAGGAACTGGTCGCGCGCGCAATACATCGATTGTCGCCGCGCCGCAACAAGCCGTTCATCGCGGTCAACGTTGGTGCGCTGCCGGAGACGCTTCTGGAAAGCGAATTGTTCGGCCACGAGAAGGGATCGTTCACCGGGGCCGCCGAGCGCCGGATCGGACGTTTCGAGCTCGCGCATGGCGGGACGATTTTTCTCGACGAGATTGGTGACGTGCCGGCGGCCACG
Organism: uncultured Gemmatimonadota bacterium; assembly: GCA_946887155.1. Next base: position 1,570 of record CAMPKM010000258.1, on the reverse strand, counting down.
CAGGTGAAGCTGCTGCGCGTGCTCGAGGAGCGTGTCGTGACGCGCGTGGGCGGGACGCACGAGACGCCGGTGGATGTTCGCGTGGTGGCGGCCACCAACGCGCCGTTGCGCGAAGGGGTGGAGCAGGGACGTTTCCGTGCCGACCTGTTCTACCGGCTCAACGTGCTCCGGATCTACCTGCCGCCGCTCCGCGAGCGCCGCCAGGACATTCCCATGCTCGTTAGGCGATTCATCGGCGAGCTGTCGAAGGCGCACGACCGTCCGTTCCACGGGTTATCGGCCGAGGCCTTGCAGCGGCTGGTGGAGTACGCGTGGCCGGGGAACGTGCGCGAGTTGCGGAATCTCATCGAGAGCATGGTGGTTTTGTCCCCGGGTCGCGAGATTGGTCCCGAGGATATTCCGCCGCAGATTCGCGATGGCGGAGCGGCGCGTTTTCTTCCAGTGCACGTTGGACCGCTCTTACGTGATGCGCGAGCGAGTGACGGACGTGAGCTCGAGTTCATTTTGCGCAGCCTGGTCGAGCTGAAGCTGCAGATGGAAGAGTTACGGCGGCGCGTAGACGAGTTTGGGGCTGCTAATGTTACAAACGCAGTAACTGGTGGTCACTGGGTTGGAGAAGTAGGAGCGCCTGCCGGTAGCGGTCAGTGGACGGCGATTGGTGGGATGGGGACGACGGGCATCGAGGCGCGTGATCAGGCCCCGCCGGCAAATGAGGCGGTGATCAGGCCCGGAATGTCCATGGCGGATGTCGAGCGCGCGGCTATCGAGGTGGCCCTCAGGGATACCGGTGGTAACCGGCGGCGCGCGGCAGAGATGTTGCATATCGGCGAACGAACGCTGTACCGGAAACTGAGGGAGTATCAGTTGCCGGTTGACGAACTGGTGCTTGACGACGCAGGCGACCGATCCCTACAATAGGAATCGACGTAAGCTGTTGTATTACAATCGTCTAAAGCGTAGCACCTGAGACATTTAGGGACCGTTTTTGGTAATGGAGACGAGCCACCGATGACACCTCAGGCGCAGCCTTCGCCCGCAATCGCGGGCAGCGTGCTTCCCATCAAGCGCGCCGAGGAGCTATTGCAGACGCTCCCCGGAGTGATCGCGGCCAGGATCATAGCCAGCGACACGGGGGCGGTCGACGAGATTCATGTCCTTACCTCTGCAGAAGTTACGCCGAAGCAGACGGTGAGGAATATCGAGAGTGCGCTGATTGCGCATCTCGGGATGCGGGTGGATCACCGGAAGATTTCGGTGGCGACCACGTTGGAGAACCGGAAGACAGGGGAAGCGGATGTGCAGGCGGCGCGCGCCTGCACATCCCTGATCTCGGCGTGCCGAAACTTCCGGCGAGCGGTTCGCCGGCAGACCACTTCGAGCTGACGTTCCATGCCGAGCAGGGGGTGCCCTATCACCTGTGGGTGCGCGGGCGAGCGGATGCGGATCACTACCTGAACGACTCCGCGCACGTGCAGTTCTCTGGCAGCGTCGACGCGTCGGGGACGCCGATGTGGCGGATCGGCTCGACCGACAGCGAAATCATGCCGCCGGCCGAAGCAGCCCGGGTCGT
>CAMPKM010000257.1 GCA_946887155.1 uncultured Gemmatimonadota bacterium | reverse complement strand
GGCCAGCAATCGCTCGTTGAGCGCGATCAGCAGCTCCGACCGGACCGCGGTCGGACCGACCGGCACGGCTGCCGGAGCCGGCGTTGCGGCGACGTGTTCCGCGGTGGCTGCACGGTTGGAGTACGCCGACTCCAGGCCCTCCATGATCGCCGATTCCGCGGCGGCCACGTCTTCCTCGGTCATTACACCATCTCGAACCAGCCGCGCGGCAAGCACGTTGCGCGGCGTCGGATGCGCCCGGATGGCCTGGTAGAGCGTCGGCTGGGTGAATGCCGGCTCGTCGCCCTCGTTATGGCCCCAGCGGCGGTAGCCAACCAGGTCGATCAGGAAGTCCTTGCCGAACTCGTGGCGATACGCGATGCCCAGCCGTACCGCCGCGATGCACGCCTCGGCGTCGTCGGCATTGACGTGGACGATCGGCACCTCGAAGCCCTTGGCGAGGTCGGACGCGTAGTACGTCGACCGGCCGTCGCTCGGGTTCGTCGTGAACCCGACCTGGTTGTTGCAGATGATGTGCAACGTGCCGCCCACGCCATATCCACGGAGTGCTGACATGTTGAACGTCTCGGCGACCACGCCTTCGCCGGGGAACGCGGCGTCACCATGCACCAGGATCGGCAGCACCGACGCTCCCCGGCCATCGGGCGCTCCGAACGCCTTTCCGTACGCGCGCTGCTTGGCGCGGGCGAGACCCTCGAGGACCGGATTCACGACTTCGAGGTGACTCGGGTTAGGCACGAGCGTAAGCCGAACGCGACGGCCGCCCTCGAACACACGTTCGGATTCGAAACCGAGGTGGTACTTCACGTCGCCGGTTTCGGAATCGGCGATGTCGGCGTGCTTGCCGTCGAACTCGTCGAAGATCGTGCCGTACGGCTTGCCGAGGATGTGGGCGAGCACGTTGATACGGCCCCGGTGCGCCATGCCCATCACGACTTCGCGCGCACCGCCTGATGCCGCATCGTGAATGGCGATGTCGAGCATCGGCACCAGCGCGTCGGTTCCCTCGATGGAGAACCGCTTCACGTTCACGTACTTCCGGTGGATGAAGCGCTCGAGGGCATCGATTTCGGTCAGCCGGCGCAGCAGGGTACGCTGCTCGTCAGGCGACAACGTCCGGCGGAGCCCTTCCTGCTCGATCACCCGGCGGAACCACTGGCGCTCCGCCTCGTTACCGAGGTGCTCGTATTCGAAGCCCAGGTTCGACTGGTACAGCGAGCGCAGGCGCGCGGCGACGTCCGCCGCAGTGCCGCTCTCGAACCCCAGCGCCTCCGCGGGCACCAGGGCCAGGTCTTCTTCGGTAATGCCGTAGAAGGACGGCTGCAGCTCGGCCGCCCCCGGCGGCGCGCTACCTAACGGGTCGATCGAGACCACGAAATGGCCATAGATACGGATGGCGTCGAGCAGCGACGCCGCCCCGGCCACACGCCGTAGCGTCGCCGCGTCCGGCGTGCCAGGTGATGCGGCCGCCGCGGACTCGGGCTGTGCGCCGCCGGAGAGTTGTGCCGCAAACCGGAAGTACTGGCGCCAGGACTCCTCCACCGAGTCCGGATCGCGCCTGAATTGCTCGAACAGTTCGGCTACGTGACCGTCGTTGTAAACGCCGATGATCGGAAGGTCGCTCATGTGATGCAATTTACATGGACGTGCGGGACAGCCAACGTGCGCTGGCCGTCACGCGCCGCTCAACCGACCGACGCAGGACGGTTGACAGGAACCGTTCCGGTAAAGATCTGCACTCGGAGACCGCCATTCGTCGTTTTCGACCGCGATTCCAGCCGGAAACCGAGTGTACGGTCGAGTTGAGTAGGCGCCAGAATTCCTACGTGCCAGCCGGCGAATCGCTGGTGCAGCACCTCGCCAAAGCTCGAAAGCAGACGTGCAGCGTCACGGGAATCGCCGAGCCGGACGCCGTAAGGCGGGTTCGACACGATCCAGCCATGTGACTGGTCGTATCCCGCCTCCTCTGCGTCGAGTTTTTCCAGTTCGACGAGGTTCGCGACGCCGGCCCGCTCGGCGTTGTCACGCGACGCGCGAATGGCCGCGGCGCTTCGGTCTGAGCCGCTGATGGCAGGAAGCGACTGACGCCTTTCGCTCTTCGCGGCTTCGGCGCGCAACTCGTCCCAGAGCTTTCGGTCAAAACCCGGCCACGCCTCGAACCTGAACGATCGCGAGCGGCCTGGTGCGATTCCGGCCGCCATCATGGCCGCCTCGATGGGAATGGTGCCTGATCCGCAAAACGGATCGTAAAGCGGACTGCGTCGATCCCATCCACTGGCGATAATCAATGCCGCCGCCAGCGTCTCGCGCATGGGGGCCTGCGTCACGCTGGTGCGATACCCACGCTGGTGCAGGTGTGCGCCGGATGAGTCCGCGCTCACGGTGCATCGGTCGTGATCGAAGCGGACGACGATGAGCTGCGAGTTGCTCACGCGCTCGCCGTCTTCCTCCGAGGTCGTCGTAGCACGGGAGTCGAAGCGCGCGGCCAGATCGCGCGCGATTCGCTCAGCGACGGCGTCGCTGTGGTACAGGCGGGACTTGCGACAGGTGACGCGGAGGGAGACTGGTGTCCCCGGCGCCAGAACGGTTTCCCACGGAATCGTGCGGGCACGTTTCTCGAGCTCGGCGAACGTCAGTGCACGGAATTGGGCCAGCCGAACAAGAACCCGGCTCGCGGTTCGCAATTGAAGGTTTGCCTCGTACAACTGCCGCCGGGTCGCTGTGAATTCCACGCCACCGTCGAGCACATTTGCACCACGTATGCGCAGCCCTTCCAGCTCCGCTGCAACAAACGTTTCGAGACCTGGTGCGGCGACCGCAAAGGCCGTTGTGAGTGAGCCACCGGATTTGCTCCGCAGTTCAACCTCCAGAGATCCGAGTCGCTGTGTGTGAACGCGAAGTCGCACGACTCCCTGAGCGGGACGACTCCGGAGCGGACGGGGACACGTCGGACACTACGTCGCGCGCTGCAGGTCGGCGCCACCAACCCTGGCGCCGCGGCGCTGACGGAGGCGATACCAGAACAGCGCGCCGAAAATGATCGCGTAGAACAACGGCTCCCGGATGTCGCGCTTCACAGCCATGTAGTAATGCACCAGCCCAAGTACCACGGCCGGAAAGATCAGCCAGTGCAGTGCATTCCACCGCCGGTTCCCCATGCGCCTGATCCATCCCTTGGTGGAGGTGAGCGCCAGCGGAACGAGCAGCAGGAACCCCGCCATGCCTAACGTGATGTACAATCGGTCGGACACGTCCTCGACCAGGAGCGCCCAGTCGAGCTCCACGTCCAGCACGAAGTAGATCGTGAGATGGAGGAAGATGTAGAGGAAGGCGATCAGCCCGAAGATACGGCGATAACGGATGAGCCATCCCCACCCGGTCACCTTGATGAGCGGCGACACCAGCAGGGTGAGCACCAGGAAGCGGATGTTCCACTCGCCCATGAAGTGCTCCATCTCCTTCACGGGATTTGCGCCGAGGTAGCGCGTGTTGCGAGTCAGGTCCGACCAGAGCGCGAACCCGACCCACGCCGCGGGAAGCAGGCTGACGATGATGACTGGCCAACGAACCCACACCGGAGCCTTGAAGTGGCGACGACGCTCCCGCGGCGCAGGCTGGTCGATTCCCAATTCCTATCCCCGATTCCCGATTCTAGTAAAAACGCTTCAGGTCCATGCCGCGGTACAGGCTCGCGACTTCGTTATACCCGTTGAACATCAGTGTCGCCTTGCTCCGGATGCCGCCGATAATGCGCTCGCGACCCTGCGACCAGCGCGGGTGATCCACATCGGGATTCACGTTGGCGTAGAACCCGTATTCATGCGGCGCCGCCAGGTTCCACGCGGTGCGCGGTTCCTTGTCCGTGAAACGGATCCGGACGATCGACTTGCATCCCTTGAACCCGTACTTCCACGGCACCACGTGGCGCAGCGGCGCGCCATTCTGGTTCAGCAGGTCGACCCCATAGGCGCCCGTGACGAAAAGCGCCAACGGGTGCATCGCTTCATCCAGTCGCAATCCTTCGACATATGGCCACTCGAGCACCGGAAACCGCTGCCCGGGCATCTGCTTCGGATCCATCAGCGTCGTCAGCTCGATGTACTTCGCCGACGGAAGCGGCTCGACGCGCTTGATGAGGTCCGACATCGGGAAACCGCGCCAGGCCACGACCATCGACCAGGCTTCCACGCAGCGATGACGGTAAATCCGGTCCTCGATCCGGCTTGGCTTGATGAAGTCTTCGAGGTTGTAGTCGGCCGGCTTCTTGACCATGCCGTCGACCTTCACCTTCCACGGGTTCGTGACAAAATTCTTCGCGTTCACCGCCGGATCATCCTTGGCGGTCCCGAATTCGTAGAAGTTGTTGTACGTGCTGTAGTCTTCCCAGTCGGAGAGGTCCTTGCGGAGGTTTTCGCCCATCGTGACCGCACCGACTTTAGGCCCCTGCTGACTGGACGCGCTCAGCCGCTCCATCGCGGACGCAACACCGGGCCTGGAAAGTCCAGCCGCCGCGGCGCCAAGCAATCCGGCATCACGGATGAATTCGCGGCGGTTCCGGTACACCGACTCGTCGGTGATCTCTGATGAAGCGATTGGGTGTTTTGGAGTAATCCGAATCAGCATTCCTGGCTCCAGATTGGATGGGCCATGGATCAGCCCCGCACCCGAAGATATCTCCCGGGAACCGCATTTGGTTCCTTTTTACCTACGATTCGCGGTAACCGCGATTTTCGCGGTACCAGCTGAACACGGACGGGCACGGATGACTTGGATGGACACAGATTCACGGGTGAAGCCGGGACGGCCAGATCTCGAATCAGAAGTTGAGTCCCGTCCCGGCTTCACCCGTGATCAGTGTCCCTCCGCGTCCCCCGAGCCATCCGCGTTCTGCCCGTTCCGCGAAAATCGCCGCTGAACGCAACAGCGAGAATCGCTGTTAACAGGAAGGCGCTGGTAAACGAAATGGAGCGGGGACGCGATCGCCTACGTCGCTCCGCGCTTCGAGCGCGCTCCAGAGAATCGCGTCGCGAATCTCCTGCAACGTCTCGGCGGCAATCGACGGATCCCAGGGGGCGCCCGTCAACGCGCGCAGGCGGCTGGGACTTGCCTGGGGCCGGCGGCGCGCAAAGTCCGCCCACTGGCGCATGACGCCGCGGGCCCCAGGCA
>CAMPKM010000256.1 GCA_946887155.1 uncultured Gemmatimonadota bacterium | reverse complement strand
ACGCACCGAGGGCCGCGCGCAGGACGAGCTCGCGGACGCGCTCCATCGAACGGAGCATCAGGAGATTCGCGACGTTGAAGCAGGCGATCAGCAGCAGCATCCCCGCCGCCAGCATGACGATGCGCATGGCCGGCCGCACGTCGCCGAGCACCACCTCTCGAAAACCATGGACCACGCCGCGCGATGCACGACGCCATTCCGGAGTCGTCAGGCGCGAAAAGAAGGTGGTAAGTTCAACCTGCGCCTGCTCGCGCGTCGCGCCTGGCGCGAGTCGACCAACGATGTCGAGCTCATTCGACACGAGTTCAAACGAGCCGTTGGCGATGCCGTACGCCGTGAGCGGCGTCCACGCTTCCGTACCGCGCGGGTACTCGAGACCCGGCGGCATGACCCCGACGATTTCGAGCGATCTTCTATTCGTGGCGAGCGTGACCTGGCGGCCAATGACCGCCGAATCGCCGGCGAACTGCTGTTGCCACGCGCGATGGCTCAGTACGAGAACCGGTGCACTGCCTCTCGAGTCATCGTCAGCGCCGAAAGTTCGACCCACGGCGGGACGGGCGCCCAGCACTTCGAACCAGTGTCCCGAAACCAGCGAGACATTCAACTGGAAGGCGTCGTCGCCAGTCCGGAAGGTCTCTGTGGTCGCGCCGCGAAACGTGTGGTAAGCCACCTGGCCGATCACGCGAGTCTGCCGCTGGAAATCAGCGAGCTCGGCGAGGGTAACGGGAACGTTGTCGAACTGGCCGTCCGGCGTCGCGCCATAGAGAACGACGAGGCTTTCCTCGCGCGAAACAGGCAGTGGCCGCAATAGCAGCGCCTCGGAGACGGTGACGACCGCAGTGCCCGTCCCGATGCCGATGGCCAGCGTCACGAGCGCCGTGATCGAAATCGACCGCTTCATTCATCTTCCTCCGCCGGTAGACCTCTCACAGCCTGACCGGAAACGTCCAGGTTGGCGCGAGACGCTCTCGCAAAGGTCTTCGTCAGCGAACGATTTCGACGTCCCGGCCCCTCATCCAGACTTGAACCGGCCTGCCGTCCAGAAGCGCTGGTTCGAACCGCTGCCCTTCGAGCGATTGTGTCAATGCCCGGTCGCCTTGGGGATATCCCGTCCCTCCGCCGAGGTCGACCTGCAGGACCTCGCCGTTCACGCCAATCTTGAGGCGAGGAGTAATGGAGCGCGGTCGGGGAGGTGGACTGCCGCGTCCCGGCGTGACGGTCGTGAACGACGCCGGGCGTGGCGCTGGCCCCTGCGGCTTTGGACCGCATAACACAGACGGTTCTATGTACACACTCGCCGCCTCGCCCGTGACGACCCTGACGCGGAACGCCGGTACGGCATTTCTCGCGTCAGGCTTGAGTGACGCAATGACCCGCTTGACCAGCGAGTCTGCAATCGGCGACTGGGCAGCCACCGAGTCCATCACGAATGCGCGGGGTGTCGCTCCGGTGGTTACACTCAGGACCCACTCCCTGGCACCGTTCGAATCCGCGGCCGGGAGCCCGGTCGTTAGGCCCGTCGGATCCAGCAACGTTGCGAGAGGCGGGAGTTTCTTCGCTTCCGTCACTGCCTTGCACCCTGCTTGTGCGAGAATGGCGCGAGGTAGTGACAGCCCGCCAGCCAGTATCGCGCATGCTGCGAACATACGTAGCCAACGCATCGGGTCTCCTGGTGACCGTTGCTTGTGTGCGAGTGTCGGTCCCAAACGGCCGGCTGATCATAGCGTACAATCACCATTCTCGACATTCTGGACCTTTACCGCCAGTGCCGTTCTACTCCGTCGCGCGCGAGTTCAGCCTCCCATGGTCAGGGTGCGCGAGCATGGGCTCACGTACGGTGACCAGGTCGCGAACAGGATTCCACCTGACGGCAAACCGGCCCGGCCCACGAGTGCAATCGACGCCGCACCAAGCAGAAAGAGTAACGGCAGTTCGATGGCCAGACTTCCGCCTTGCGTCACGTTGGTGAGTTCACCGGAATGAACGAGCACGAGCGCCGCGACCATGTCTGCCATGACGAGTCCCGCCGCGACTCGCGTGAACAGGCCAATGATCAGCAGCAGGGGCGCGACGACTTCACCAATGATTGGGCCGTACGCCGCCCAACTGGGCAACCCCGCGTCGACGACGACGCCTTCCACGAAACTGTTGTCCCGCAACTTCGCCAATCCATGGAAGAGAAGGAGTCCTCCGATTGTCAGGCGAAGCAGCAGCTTGCCGGTATCATCAGTACGCTGGGTCATGTCCTCACTCCGGCTGGTTTGACCTGGTGATACACCGCAGCTTCCCGCCTTTCCGTTCAAACGAGCCGAACCGTTCTTGATCCGAAGGATCGAGGAACGGCTACTTGCTGACGGCGCTCAGGTTCCTATTCTCCAGTCGTTATGGAACGCAGAACGGTCGAGTCCATCGAACCTGCAGCGACCGCGTACGATGTCGTTGTGATCGGCGGTGGCCAGGCGGGACTCGCGACCGGCTATGAGCTCAAGCGGCGCGGCGTATCCTTTGTCATCATGGACGCGCATCAACGCATCGGCGATGCGTGGCGACGACGATGGGACTCCCTGCGCCTCTTCACGCCCGCTCGTTATGACGGGCTGCCGGGCAAGCCGTTCCCCGCGTCACGGCACTACTTCCCGACGAAGAACGAGATGGGCGACTACCTCGAGTCGTATGCGACGGAGTATCAGCTTCCGGTGCAAACGGGTATGCGGGTCGATCGTCTCCGTCGCCACGGAAGCGGTTTTCTCATCGATGCGGGCGATCGCACGATTTCCGCTCGGCAGGTCGTCGTGGCGATGTCCGGCTACCAGAAGCCGCGCGTGCCCGCCTTCGCCGGCGAGCTGTCAACCGAGATCCTGCAACTCCATTCGTACGAGTATCGGAATCCTTCGCAACTGCGCGAAGGTCCCGCGCTCGTCGTCGGAACCGCGAACTCCGGCGCCGAAATCGCGCTCGACGTCACAGGGAATCGGAACGTCTGGCTCGCGGGCCGCGACGTGGGCGAGGTGCCGTTCCGCATCGAAGGAATGCTGGCGCGACTGCTGATTCCGCTCATCTTTCGCGTCGTCTTCCACCGGATCCTGACGGTGCAGTCTCGCGTTGGCCGAAACGTGCGCGCGAAAATGCTGTCGACCGGCGCGCCTCGCGTTCGCACGAAGATGGCGGACGTCATCGCCGGCGGCGTGGAGCTCACACCGCGAGTCGCCGGAGTGCGCGATGGGAAGCCCGTGCTCGATGATGGTCGCGTACTGGATGTCGCCAACGTGATCTGGTGCACCGGCTACGACAACGGGTTCTCGTGGATCGACCTCGACGTCCACGGTCCGCTCGAGCCGAAGCACGAAGCCGGAATCGTTCCCGGCGTGCCCGGACTCTACTTTGTGGGACTGATGTTCCTCTCCGCCGCGTCGTCGGTCATGGTGCACGGAGTCGGGCGCGACGCCGCCCGCATTGCGGACGAAGTCGTCCGGTACGCGCACCGATCAACCGCCTGACGCTGGCCGGACGTCAGGACGCGTCGGCCTGCTCATGGACGAGGGCCATGCATTTCGCCGCGAGCGACATCGTGTCGTAAACGGAACCATCGGTGGCGCGCCAGACGTTCCCGCCCACGGGTGGCTCGATCGGATGCAGGATGAGCTCCGAAATGATCGTCGCGCCTTTGGTGTGCCGTGTGGCGCCGCGACGCGCGACGGTTCCACGCCAGACGATGATATGCAGCTCGCCAAGAGGTGCGCCCTTCGACTCTTCGGCAAACCAGGAAACGCTGACGGCAAAATCCGGTGCCTGCAGGACACACCCCGTCGGCGACCGATACTGTTCGAGAGGGGTCGGGAGGCGCTCGGACCTCGTCAATGCCCGCTCGGGCGCAAGCTCGTCCAGCAAGGCATTCACTGAACGCTGAACCGCGCCTTTTTCCTTGTAGGTAGGCGCGGGGCTGCGCTGGGAGGCGCCGGAGTCTGATGGTTCTCGCATTGCTCCCGAAAAATAAGGCGCGTACCGGGTTCGTGAGACCCGTAGCTATCGTTCCCGGTACGGCTTCTGACGTTGGTACAGGGGTGATTACTTCAGCGACTGTCAATTCGATCCGGATCCTGCTCGTCGCGGACACGCACCTGGGCTTCGACCTCCCGGTCAATCCGCGCATCATCCGCAGGAGGCGAGGCCACGACTTCCTGGCAAACTATGCCGCGGCGCTCCAGCCGGCGTTGGCAGGCGAGGTGGACATCGTGGTCCACGGCGGGGATGTATTCAACCGATCGCGACCTCCCGCCGACGTCGTCTGGCAGGCGTTCGAGCCACTGACGCGAATCGCCGATCGCGGCGTGCCCGTGTTTGTCGTTCCGGGCAATCACGAGCGTGGCCGTATCCCACATCTCAGGTTCGCACAGCATCCGGGGATCCATGTCTTCGACCGTCCGCGAACCTTCGTCGTGGAAATCAGGAACACCCGCGTGGCGCTGGCCGGCTTTCCATCCGAACGCGACGCCGTGCGCGCCAGGTTTGCGGACCTGGTGACCGGCACAGGATTCGCCGATGTGAGCGCCAGCCATCGGTTGCTGTGCATTCACCAGTGCGTCGAAGGCGCAACGGTCGGCCCCGCGAACTACACCTTTACCACCGCACCCGACGTCATTCGCGCCGCCGATATACCACGCGACTTCTCGGCGGTGCTGTCTGGCCACATCCATCGCCGGCAGGTCCTGACCGCGGACTTGCGAGGGAAACCGCTGCCGTCGCCCGTTCTCTATCCGGGCTCGATCGAGCGCACGTCGATTGCGGAGGCCGACGAAGAAAAAGGCTACCTGATCGTCGAGTGTTCCCAAGACGACCAAGGCGGGAACGTCACCTGGGAATTCCGGCCGTTACCGGCCCGCCCTCTCGTCAGGCATGACCTCGTCCTTGAAGGACAGAGCGGCGCCGAGGTGGAATCGCTCATCCGGACACTGGTGGCTGACGCGCCCGATGACGCGGTGCTGACCATCCGCGTGACGGGGCCCATCACCGAATCGGTGTCGGAAGTGCTGTCCGCGGCGTTCCTTCGCTCCCTGACACCCACGAGCATGAACCTGGACCTGAGGCTGGCCGACAGGTCGCCTGTTGTGGAACGATCGAACGCGGCGCGACAGGACGAGGAATGGCTCGAGCTCGGGTTGTAGGCGAA
>CAMPKM010000255.1 GCA_946887155.1 uncultured Gemmatimonadota bacterium | reverse complement strand
CAATTCATTAATCGGGGTCTGACCCCGGGTCTGACCCCGGGTCTGACCCCGATCGGAAGCGGGCCAGTTGGAAAAGAGAGAGATCGTGCGACGTGCCGCCTTCGGCGACCAGGTCGGCCACGATCTCCCCGATGACACTGCAGAACTTGAAGCCGTGGCCGGAGCAGGCCGACACCACCAGGGCCTCAGGTGCTTCCGGCAGACGGTCGATGATGAAATGCTCGTCAGGGGTGTTCGTGAAGATGCACGTCGAGGACCGCAGCACCGGACCATCCGCTCCCGGAAAAAACGACTGAACACACTGGCGGAGCACAGATTCGTCGTGGGCGTCTACCGTTCGGCCGCCGCGATCCGGGTCCACAGGTTCCGACAGGTGGTGGAACTTCCCGATCTTGAAGCCGGGCACGTCGTACTGGGGGAAGCCATAGAAGATCCCGTCGTCGGTCGTGAGCACGAAGACCGGGAACCGCGCCGGGTCAAATGCCTGGGCGTCCGCGACCTCGAACCAGGCCACGACCTGTCGTTCCGGGCGAAGCACGCGCGCCAGTGACGGGACGAGCTTCGGCATCCATGCGCCGGCGGCCAGCACGACCTGTCGAGCGCGAATTTCGTCGCCCCCCAGCCTCACGACGACGCCTCCCGGAACCCTGCTCCACGCGGTGACCTCGCGTCCGGTCATGACGGTGGCGCCGCTCGCGACGGCGAGACGCACGTGCGTCGTTATGCATTTCTCCGGCTCGAGGAACCCGGCGTCGGGCTGGAAGACCGCCCGGAATTCCGGCGGCAGGTGGTAAGCGGGAAATCGCGACTTTACCTCTCCGGCATCAAGAATTTCATGAGGCAGGTCGTGAACCGCGCACGATTCACGGGAGCCCTCGAAGACGCGGGAGCCGGGGCGTCCGGCGTCGAGCCCGCCGGTGACGTGCAATAGCTCTTCTCCCGATACCGACTCCAGCTCCCGCCACAGCGAGAAGGCGCGTTGCAATAACGGCACGTAGGATGGGTGCTCGAAATAGGCGAGCCGGATGATCCGCGACAGTCCGTGCGATGAACCCCGCTCATGCGCGGGGTCGAATTGCTCAACCGCCACGACCGAGAGTCCGCGTCGCGCGAGGTGCCAGGCCGCCGCGCTTCCCATGCCGCCAAGTCCAATCACGACAACGTCATGAATGACTGCCAATGCTCTCTCCTTCACAAAGGAATCTCGAAGCCCGCGACAGTGGCTGATCAATGGTGAAGATGGGAGGAGATGCTGGAAGAAACATGAAAGAATTGGAACGTGACGCACGGAATCTCAGGCCGTCCATTTCAATGTGACCATCGCCCCAGCACGGATTACGCCGGATGCCCAGCCGCCTGTCGAGAGTAATGCGGAACGGGCCGCGTTGAGCGGCACGTTTGCGGCATCAATGGAACGCGTGGTGAGCGTGGTCGCGAAGAGCGTTTCCGCCCGCGCGGCCCTGGTAGTGCTCCTTGGCGACGATCGCCGCAGCTTCAGCGCCGGCGAGATGATGCGTGACTGGTTTGCGCATGACGCCGGGGCGCTCATCCGCTCCGGTCTCATGAAGCGAACGCTCGAAAACGGCGGCACGCTTTCGCTGCACGACATGCATGCGCCCAACGGCGACGTCGTGCTGCGCTCCACCGCGGTGGAGCTGAACATCGTCAGCCTTGCGGCCGCGACATTCAACCGAGGCGACGGATCCGTAGGCGGTATGATCTGCGTGCTCGACGATGTGCCGCGTGACTGGACCAGCGAAGAAGTCGCGATCCTGGCCGAGTTCGGAAGCATGGCCGGGACCGAAATGCAGCTCCGTCAGATGCTGTCCGAGCGCGAAGTGCATGAACAGCGCCTGCGACACGAGTCGGTGCATGATCCACTCACAGGGCTCCCGAACCGGGCGCTTTTCATGAAGCGGCTCTCGGACGCGACCCGCCGAGCGCGCCGCGGCCAGGATGGGCTGTTTGCCGTGCTCTTCCTGGACGTGGACTGCTTCAAACTGGTGAACGACTCGATGGGGCATCACGTCGGCGACGAGATGCTCGTGACCATTGCCCGGCGGCTCGAGGGGTGCGTCCGCGGCGGGGATATCGTGGCGAGACTGGGCGGCGACGAGTTTGCGATCCTGCTCGAGCGCATTGCCGACGTCCGTGACGCCGCGATGGTCGCCGAGCGAGTGCAGGACGCGCTGCACGCGCCACTTTCGATCGGCGGCTACGAACACGTCGCGTCGGCCAGCATCGGCGTTGCCCTCAGCACGGGCGCCAGCGAACAGCCCGAATACGTTCTGCGCAGTGCCGATATCGCGATGTACCGGGCGAAGAACAGCGGCCGGGGACGATACGAGATGTTCGACCGCGCCATGCACGCCGAGGCATTGACGCGGTTGCAGATCGAGACCGACCTCCGGAACGCCTTCGACCGCAACGAGTTTTTCCTGCAGTACCAGCCGATCGTGTCGCTCCGGACCGGCCGCATGGTCGGCGCCGAGGCGCTCGTGCGCTGGCGTCACTTCGAGCGCGGCGTCGTCTCACCGGCGACGTTCGTGCCGGTGGCCGAGGACACGGGCCTGGTGGTGCCGTTAGGCAGGTGGGTGTTGCGCGAGGCGTGCCAGCAGGCGCGGCTCTGGCTGGCGACCGCCGGCGAAGGGCAACCGTTCGCCATCTCGGTCAATCTCTCGGTGCGGGAGTTCGGCCAGCCCGACCTGGTGAAGGCGGTGGCGTCGATCCTCGAGGAGACGGGTCTGCCGGCCGAGGCGCTGCGCATCGAGATCACCGAAAGCGCGATCATCGGCCAGAAGCACCCCGCCATCGAAACCGTCGAACAACTTCGTGCACTCGGCGTGAGCATCCACCTCGACGACTTCGGCACCGGCTATTCGGCCCTGAGCTACCTGCATCGCTTGCCCCTGGATGCGGTGAAGGTCGACCGTGCCTTTACGGCCTCGATCGACCAGGAAGACCGGCCACTGCACGTGGTACGCGCGATCATTTCGCTGGCCCACGCGATCGGGCTGGAAGTCGTCGCCGAAGGCGTCGCGAACAAGCGCCAGCTCGATCTGTTGCGCGAAATGGGGTGCGACCTGGCGCAGGGATTCATCTTCTCGCGCCCCTGCAATCCCGACGAACTGACGCAGTTGTTCCAGTCCGGACAGCGCTGGTAGGAGTTTTCCTGAGGCCGGTTTGTGACAGGGCAGAGCATTGCTGTAACCCCTTGGCGGAGCGCAAGTTCGGTTAGGTGACGCCAATGGGGATGGGACGTCTTTGGCATGACCGATGCAATACCTGACGCCCACGCCGACCGACCAGTACCCGCGACCTGCGATCGTGGGGGACGTCCCGGTCGCCTGGTGGTCGAACGCCAACTACATCGCGCGATTCGCGATCGCGTTCGGCATCGTGATCGGGGTGCTGTCGCTGGTCGGGTGGCTGGTGGGCGTGCCGGAGCTGCGCGCGCTGGGCCCGGCGAACCGCGCGGCGACGAACCCGATGACGGCAGCGTGTTTCATCGCGTTAGGCTGCTCGATGTGGCTGGTGGTGCAGGCCGAGTGGCGCCGGAGCCGCGAGATCGCGCGGGCGCTGGCGTTCCTGGTGCTGGTAGTCGGCGCCGCGCGTCTCTACACCCTCCTGACCGGGAACGGCAACGGCGTCGACCAGCTGCTGTTCCCCGATGCGATGGCGGGCACCGCCGACGGGCGCGACAACCGGATGTCGCTCAACGCGGCCGTGAACTTCTTCACGTTAGGCGCAGCGCTGCTGCTGCAGTTGCGGGGCACCCGGTTCGCGAGCGGGCTGGCACAGATCGTCTCCGTGCTGGTGCTGTTCAGCGCCCAGGCGGCGTTGATCGCCCATGCCTACCAGAGCGGCTGGTTCGAGTCGGTTGGCGAGTTCAATCGCATGGCCCTGCCGACCGCGGTCGGCTTTGCCGCGCTCTCGATCGCGGTGATGACGTTCTCGAGCTCCGACGGATTGATCGCGATCATCCTCAGCGACGGTCCAGGCGGCTCGATGGCGCGCACGCTGCTCCCGACCGGCTTTCTCGTCCCCACGGTGCTGGGATGGCTCCTGATCTTTGGCCGGCGCGGCAGCCTGATCGATCCTGACCTTGCCGACACGCTCTTCGTGCTCAGCACGATTCTCGTCTTCGTCGCGATCACGGCATGGATCGCGACCCAGCTGCACGAGAGCCACCTGGAACGGGTGAAGACGGAGCGTCGGCTGCGGGAGAGCGAGGAGCGCTTCCGGCTCATCGCCGAGAACAGCAGCGACGTCGTGAGCCTGTACGCGCTGGACGGGCGGCTGGTGTACATCAGTCCGTCCTGCGAACGGATGATGGGGTTCCTGCCCGAGGAAATGCCGCGCATGGCACCCTTCGCGACGGTCCATCCGCAGGACCTCGAGCGGCTGCAGCGGCACTTCAACCAGCTCGTGCGCGGCGAGCCGGCGTCGTCGATCCAGGTGCGCATGCTGCACAAGACCGGGCGGCACATCTGGCTAGAGATGATGTGGCGCGCGGTGGTGGACGACACCGGACAGGTCGTGCAGCTGCAGGTCTCGTCGCGCGACATCACCGACAGCAAGCAGAATGAGCGGCGGCTCGAGGACGCGCAGAAGAAGCTGCGCCAGCAGTCGAACATGCTGCAGGACGTCAACAGCAAGCTCACTGAGCTCGCCGCCGTCGACGGCCTCACGCAGCTTCGCAATCGCCGCTCGTTCGAGGAACGGCTCGAGGATGAGACGCGTCGCTGGCGCCGGCATGGAACGGACGTATCGCTCATCCTGCTCGACATCGACCACTTCAAAACGTACAACGACACGTACGGTCACCCGCGGGGCGACGAGGTGCTGCGAGCTGTTGGGCAGCTCCTGCGCACCTCGCTGCGCGCGGCGGACTTTGCGGCGCGCTACGGCGGCGAAGAATTCGCGATCATCCTCCCCAACACGAATCGTGCGGGTTCACTCGTGGTGGCCGAGCAATTGCGGCGGGCGATCGAAGGGGCGACGTGGGAAGAGCGGCCGATCACGGCCAGTGTTGGCGTGGCGACGATGAGCGAGGAGGTCAGCACGCCGGAACTCCTGGTCGATCAAGCGGACCGGGCACTGTATCGATCGAAGGAGGCGGGGCGGAATCGGGTGATGGCGGGGAATCGGGAATAGGGAATCGGGAATAGGGAATCGGGAATAGGGAATCGGGAAT
>CAMPKM010000254.1 GCA_946887155.1 uncultured Gemmatimonadota bacterium | reverse complement strand
ACCATTGAATCGGACGGTCGAACCAGTAATAGAACATTTGCGGCCCTGAAGCTCTAGTATGAAGTCTTCGGACATGCCTTGGTCGCTGTACGACCGGGAAACATGCTTCTTTCCCTTCGCGTCGTATCCCATGATTTCAATCGACCTGGAGACAGTACCACCGAATCGGGCATCGACCTCGTGCAGAATGAAATGCTGCCCAGGAACCCATAGATAGGTGTCAGTAGCAACAAGGTCGCTGGACGATACATCCGCGACTGGAAAGACGTCACCGGTCGTATTCCAGGTGCCTATGAACACGCTGAAGCGTGACATTGTCTTCGGGATCATTGTGCGTACTCGGAGTGAGTGAGATGGCCGAAACGGCAACTGGCGCGCCATGTTGCGCGACGCGCCATCCGCCTAACGCCCTTTGAGCTGAGCGGGAGTCGCCTACGAAGCTTCCGTCACCGGCCTGGCAAACTCCCAATGGTGACCGAACGGATCAGACACGCGGCCGGTCCGCCAACCGTGAGCGTCATGCATCGATGCCACGGTCTTTGCTCCGCCTGCGACGGCACGATCGAAGAGCTGGTCGGGATCTGGCACCGTCACGATCATCCGGACCGCTATCCCGCCGAGCTTTTCCGGGCTCGAATCGGCATCCGACTGCACCCAGAACCGCGCGTCGTCCAACGACAGTTGAGCAATAATGACGGTTCCGTCGTCGTCTTCGAGTCGCTCCACCTCCACCGCGCCAAATGAAGCCTTGTAGAACTCGACCGCGAGGGTTCCGTTCGGCACTGAGAGCCACGGCGCGATCCTCGTCGCCACACCGGCCTTCCCCGCCGCGACCTTCGTCATCCGCCATCTCCTTGCGATCGTTCCTGTCGTGAAGCAATTCCACGACGGCCCAGCTGCCCTATTCATGCCGCGCGATGACGATGTCGTCGAGATACTTCAACCTGACAAAGAGCCAGTTCATCAACACTCGCATCACGAACATCGACCCGATCGAGGTGAACACTGCACAAGCGATCGATGCGCCTCGCAATATCACATCACGGCTCGCCGAGAGCGAATGAGATGATTGCATCAACGAATTGCTGCGGCGCCGTGTCCATTGCAATGTGCCGCTGCCCCACCAGTTCACGCACGCGGCTATTCGGAATCGACGCGCTGAAGCACGCTGTGGCCTCCGCGAATGCTGCCGGACTGTCACCCCCGAGCAGCAGGAGCGTGGGGACCGTCAGCGCCTGGAGGCGGGTGAGGTCAACGCCGTAGCGCTCCTCTTCGTCAGCTTCACGGGCGATCGTATGAGCTGCGGCAAGTCGCGCCGGCCACACCGGGTGCGCTTTCAGCGCCTGCAGTTCCCCTTCGGACATTCCGACCACCTGACGGAAGAAATGCAGCAAGGCGCCCTCGCGATCCCCGATGCTCACGAGCCGCGTGAGTTCCTCGCGCACGGCATGAGGAAGGAGAAGGGATCCCACGGGGAGTGGAGGCTCGTACAGTATCAGGCGGAGTAACTCGGGAAGTTCGCGCGCCGCCTCCACGCAACAGAGGCCCCCGTACGAGTGGCCGAGCAACGTGACATTCTCCCCGGCCTGCCTGACAACTGCGCGGATGTCCTCGGCTTCGCGTTGCAGCGAGTATGACGCGGCGTCACCACTGTGGCCGCGCCCGCGTCGATCCATCAGATAGACGGTGAAGCGAGGCGTCAGGTGCGACACCACGTGCGTCCAGCGAGTGTGGTCGGCCGTTGTGCCATGCACGGCAACCAGTGGCGGTCCGGAACCCTCGCGCCACACCGCCAACCGGGTTCCGTCATCAGACCTTACGTAGCTCGGCATTTTCAGCATCCATTGTTCGGGTCGGGATCGGCGGCTACCTCCATCACGATGATATAGCCACCGTCTGGGTCACGCGCCCGACGCGTCCCCCACCGGCGCGCCTCATCCATGGAAGCCCGCGCCGGAGCAGGCGTCGGTGCCATCGCAGGCTTGAAGCTGCAGGGAACGAGCCGATGTTTTCACGCCAGAAGTCCGAACCCTGCCATTTCGAAGTGCCGCTCGTACGCAAAAGCTTGCGAGACCTTCTCTCGCACCATGAGTTCGAAGCTCACCGCGTCTGTGAGTGAGATGCGCTGATCGACGAAACGGGTCAGCCACTTTTCACGCGCATCACGGACGACGTCAACGGAAACGGCTATCCATTCATGAGTCTCGTCCGCCAGCAGGCGTTCCAGGACGTCACGCGCCGCGGCCGGACCGCGCAGATAGAGGAGATGACTATGGAATTCACCCAGGACGAGCGTCGAGCTGAGGAACCGGCCCCCACCAGCACGATACCGCCGCACTGCATCGCGCGCTCGCCCATGGTATTGGTCACGCGTGTGGCTGAGCGCCAGCAGAGCGCTGGTATCAACGAACGCGCGCACGCTTCTTCTTGACGGCCGGTTTCTCGCGGACGAACCACTCGCGATATTCGCCCCCGTACAAGTAGTCGTCGGCACGCTCCGAGAGATCCGACGGCGACTCATCGCTGGCCGTTTCCACCAGATACTCGAACGCCGATCCGGGCGCCTCGCCCGAGAGTTCCTTGTCGGCAACGTGCCTCAGCCCACGACGCAGCAACTCGGTGCGTGGTAGTCCGGTCTTTTTTGCAAGTCGCTCCAGCAGGGCGCGGTCACGAGAGTCGAGGTAAACCATGACGGCCTCGCGCGCCTTCTTCGTTGCTTTTGCCATGCCGCCTCCTGCACGGATCCCCAGTACTAGTACGCCATGCTAGTAACTTATGGTAATCCGAGGGACGCAGTCAAGCGCCCCGTAAATCGGTGTCCGCAGCTGACTCGATCGAGATCCGTTGAATTGTCGCGAGCCAGGCTGGTGCGCCGTCGTCGTCGTGAAATCGCGTGTGAACTCGTTCCGGTTCGATCGCGGCAACACTCCAGCCGTTGGCGCGGCAGAACGCGGCTCGCAGATCGTCCTGACTGATGGGGTGAGGGCCCCGATCGGGTCCCTCGTCACTGAAGCACAACACGTAAAGTGTTCCATCGTGCTCGGTCACTGCGGCCAGACTGGCCGCGTACAGGGCTCGCTCATCGGCGTCGAAGGTGTGAAACAGTCCGCAGTCGAGCACCGTCCTGAACGCCTGTCCAAGGCGCTCCAGGTGAAGCGCGTCCGCCAGCACGAACTCAACGTCGACTCCACGGTCTTTTGCTTTCTCGCGGGCGATCGAGAGCGCCGTTTCGGCCACGTCGACGCCCCAGACCACCAATCCCCGCGACGCCAGGTGCAGCGCGTGCTCACCGGTCCCGCAGCCGGCATCGAGCACCGGGCCGGCGAACGTCACCCGGGATTCCAAACGCAGAATGGCAGGCTGCGGCTGGGCGATATCCCAAGGCGGAGGGCCTTCGTGGTACGACGCATCCCAGGGGAGTCCAGCCAGCCGTTCGTGACTGGTCGGGCTCCGGCCGCCTAACGGGTCGTCAGCAGATTCTTGTCGATCCGACATCCTCACGCCCTCGCGTTGACACCTGTATTCACGGTTGTTCTCCCGAACGTGTGGCCCAGGCGCCAGAGTCAAGCTTGCGGCGGAATCCAGCAAAATGCGAGCGTCACTGAGACTCGCTCCAGCGGAAGCGAGCCAGGCCGAAGCCGTGGCGCTTTCGCCCAGGAGCAGCCTGCCCTCCCGGCCGGCGTATTGTCATGTCCCTCGATCCATCATCCGGCGAAGAGCCGCTAGTCCATAGGCGACCCGCGACTTCACCGTGCCGACCGGGATTTCCAGCGCCTCCGCGATCTCCTGCTGCGACAGCTCCTGCAGATAGCGCATCCGCAGGACGAGCTGCGCTCGGCGCGGCAGCTCAGCGACCCGAGCGCGCAGTTCGTCGAGGACGCCTTCCTCCCCGACGGAAACGTCCCCTTCGGGTGCAGGAAAGTCATCAATGTCATCGACTGCCTCGCGCTTCGGATTCCGCTCCGCGCGCGCCGCCCGGATCGCCTCGCGCGTCGTTATGCGGTATGCCCAGGCACGAACCCACTCGGGCTCCCGAAGCGACCCCAGCGCACGACTGATTCTCAGGAGTGCTTCCTGCAACACATCGTCCGCGAGATCCTGATCGCTCACGATCGTCCGCACGTGATCCAGGAGCGGCGGTTCAAGCGCGCGAAGTAGCTCGTCCAGCGCTTCCCGGTCGCCAAGCTGCGCACGGGCGGCCAGCGCTGAAAGCGAGAACACGACCTTCGGGGGCGTCACTCGCTCATGGGGCATCCCGTCTGTCCAGGGCAGCGACGACACGAGCTCCCACTCGCGACACGTGCGCCCCAAGGGCCGCGAGGCCAAGTGCGACTATCGTGTAGCCCAGCACCGAGAAGATGAACAACAGGATCTGGGTATCGTTACTCCAGTCGACCTTCAGCAGTGCGATGACCAGGAGCAGCCCTTCGATCATAACTGCTGCGAGCACCGCCAGTCGCACGCGCTGCGCATAACGATCCATTCGCGCCAGGACGCCTGGGACGGCCGAGGTGTGCGTTGATTCGGACATGTTTGCCTCTGCGGGATGAGTATCGCGTTTTTGTCAGCGGTGCCACAGCACGAGGCCGATGACTGCGGCCTCGATCACGGCAAAGAACCACACGACCACGGCGACGGTTGCATTGCGTTTCCTGGTAGCCATGTCGACCTCCTGAATGGTGCTCGGACGGGGCGGACACGGAGCGACAGCGGTGTCCGCACGTACAAGGAGGAGGCGACCAGCCGATTCGTTCGGTTTGGCGCGTTACGGCAAACGCATTTTCGGGATGACGCGCTCGAAACGAGCGCCCTCCAGTGAGACCGCTCAGGCGCTCTGGCTATGGAACCCTGGGAAATGGCGCAACGAAGTCAAACGCGAAGACCTTGGCAATGCGCGTCATGTCGCGTGACACTACACCCTCGCCGCGCGACGAGCGCGGTCCGCCTCCCACTCGACAAATGGGCCGTCGAAATCCGTGAGGTGCGTGCCGTCGAACGACCACACGCGCGTGGCGACCTCGCGTAGGAACGCGCGATCGTGACTCACCAGCAGCACGGACCCCTCGTACTCGTCGAGCGCATCCTCGAGCACCTCGATGTTCTCGACATCGAGATGGTTGGTCGGTTCATCGAGGATCAGAAGGTTCGCGTGCGCGAGCGTCATGAGCGCGAGCGCCACGCGAGCCCGCTCGCCACCGCTG
>CAMPKM010000253.1 GCA_946887155.1 uncultured Gemmatimonadota bacterium | reverse complement strand
TGGAAGATGCGAACCAGCATGCCCTGCGCGCGGCGCCGACTCAGAGATGCGAGATGACGGCGTCGGCAAATTCCTTCGTCGTCGCGCTGCCGCCGAGGTCCTTCGTGCGCGTCTTCCCTCCCTTGATCGTCGACTCGAGGGCGCGGCGGATCCGGTCGGCGCGGAACCGGTCGCCGACGTGGTCGAGCATCAGGCACGACGCCAGCAACAGGGCGCCGGGGTTCGCGATCCCCTGGCCCGCGATGTCCGGGGCGGTCCCGTGCACGGCCTCGAAGATCGCGGCGTCCCGGCCAATGTTCGCGCCGGGCGCGAGGCCCAGGCCACCGACCAGCCCGGACACGAGGTCGGACAGGATGTCGCCGAACAGGTTGGTCGTGACGATGACGTCGAACTTGAGCGGGTCGAGTACGAGCTGCATCGCCGCCGCGTCCACGATCCGTTCCTCGAAGGCCAGCTTCCCCTCGTACTCCTTCGCCAGTTTCTGTCCGATGTTCCGGAAGAGTCCCTGCGAGAACTTGAGGATGTTCGCCTTGTGGACGAGGGTCAGCTTCTTCCGCCCGTGCTTCACGGCGTACTCGAACGCATAACGAATGACGCGTTCCGATCCCACGCGCGTGATGAGCGCGATGGATTCCGCCGCCGCCTGTGGATCGTCGCCGATGCGGATGTAGTGTTCGAGTCCGGCGTAGAGACCCTCGGTGTTCTCGCGGATCAGCACGATGTCGACGCCGTCGTACCGGCCGCCGGGCACGAGGTCCTTCGCCGGCCGGACGTTCGCGTAGAGATCGAACGTCTGCCGGAGAGCGACGTTCACCGACCGATACCCTTCGCCGGACGGCGTTTCCAGCGGGCCCTTGAGCGCCAGACGAGTGCGCTTGATCGACTCGAGCGTCTCGTCAGGCATCGGGTTGCCTTTCTGGGCCACGCCGGCGGCGCCGGCCACCTGCCGGTCCCAGTCGAAGGTCGCGCCGGCCGCTTCGAGCACGGCCAGGGTGGCGTCGGTAATGTCCGGCCCGATGCCGTCACCGGGAATCAGCGTGCAGGCGATTGCCATGATGTTGTCAGGGAACGACGAGGTCCGCAAACCGGCGCGCAAGGGTGGCGCCCAGGGTCGGTGTGTAATCGGGAAGGTCGGGGCCCTGGATGTCGCCGATGAAGACGAGCCGGGAGCCCCGGACATCGAGGATCGCCATGCGCAGGACGCCACGACCCGTGCCCGACGCGCTTCCCGCTTCGAAGCGCACTTCCACGGGGATGAGCGCATAACGAGCATCGTGAAAGCCGGCGAGCGCGCGAAGCTGCGACGCCACCGGCTCCGGAATGTTCGAGTCGCGCGAGCGCTCCAGGAACCGGACCGCGTCGCCGGCCCGGATTTCCGCCGGGTTGGTGGCATACGTGGGATTCCGGCGGGCCGTGCGAGCGAGCTCGCTCGCCATGACCCAGGCGGTCACTCCCTTCTCGCGGATGGCCGCTTCAAGCGATGAATCGATCGATGCCAGCAGGACGCGCGGCACACCCGCCTTCGTCCCCCAGGCAATGCCGTCGACCGCGCGCTGCGCCGGCAACACGATCAATCGGGTCGCCGCAAAGGAATTCAGGGGCGCGTCAGCCGGTGGTGCTTCGGTAACGGCTGGGCGTGAGCCGCCCCCGCAACCAGCCAGGACGACCGAGGCGATGAACAGGAGTCGGAATGCGTAAGGCATCGAGGTGCCGGAAAGCTAAGTAGGGCACGGGCACCAGAGAACGACCTTTCGGCTCGCGCGCCCGAGCCGGGAATTTGTCGTTGACCATCCCCGGACCCGAGCCCATGTTCTGCAACCTTGGAAGTCAGAGGGCAGCAGACAGGACGAGCACACCCACGCACGAGCACCAGCGTTACCAGCACCAGCCACGCACAAGCAGCAACCAAGCAACCAGCATCCATTAATGATGCCGAAACCACTGTCGATCCTGGTCTGGATACTTGTTTCCCTCGCCGGTGCGGGCGCCTTCGGCGTCATGGCGCTCGGGCGGGGTGAACAGGTCAGCGCCGCATGGCTCCTCACGGCCGCCATCTGCACCTACCTCGTCTCCTACCGGTTCTACAGCCGGATCATCGCGGCCAAGGTGTTTGCGCTCGACGCAAATCGATTGACCCCCGCCGAGCGGCTGAACGACGGCCGGGACTTCGTGCCGACGAATCGCTGGATCGTCTTCGGCCACCACTTCGCCGCCATCGCGGGTCCGGGCCCACTCGTGGGGCCGACGCTCGCCGCCCAGTTCGGGTTCCTCCCCGGCGCGATCTGGATCATCGTCGGCGTGGCGCTTGGCGGCGCGGTCCAGGATTTCGTGATTCTCTGCTCTTCCGTCCGCCGCAACGGCAAGTCGCTCGGACAGATGGCGCGTGAGGAAATCGGGCCGGTCGCCGGTGTTACCGCCCTCGTCGCCGTCCTCGGCATCATGCTGGTCCTGATCGCGGTGCTGGCGCTGGTCGTCGTCAACGCGTTAGGTGAGAGCCCCTGGGGCCTGGTCACGGTCGGCCTGACGATCCCGATCGCGCTCATCATGGGCGGCTACATGCGCTGGATCCGGCCGCACCGCGTGCTCGAGGCCACCGCCATCGGCATCGTGCTGCTCATCGTGGCGCTCTATGCCGGCAAGGAAGTTTCCGAGAGCGCCACCCTCGCCCCGATGTTCACGCTCAGCCGCGCCAACCTGGCCTGGCTGATCATGATCTACGGGTTCGCGGCCTCGGTGCTCCCCGTCTGGCTGCTGCTTGCGCCCCGCGACTACCTCTCCGCGTTCGTGAAGCTCGGCGTGGTGTTTGCCCTCGCCCTGGGCGTCCTCATCGTCCTGCCGCCGTTGCAGATGCCCGCCGTGACCCAGTTCATCGACGGCACGGGACCGGTCTTCGCGGGCAAGCTGTTTCCGTTCTGCTTCATCACCATTGCCTGCGGCGCGATATCGGGCTTTCATGCGCTGATCTCGTCAGGCACCACGCCCAAGCTGCTGCAACGTGAGCCGGATGCCCGGTTCATCGGCTACGGCGGCATGCTGCTCGAATCACTGGTCGCCATCCTGGCGCTCATTGCCGCCTGCGTGCTGACGCCCGGCGAGTACTTCGCGATCAACTCCCCGGCGGGCATCATCGGGACCAGCCCGGAGAGCGCGGCCGAGGCGATACGCAATTGGGGGTTTGTGCTCGATCCCGAAGCGTTCCGCCTCCTCACCGATAACGTGGGAGAAGAGCGGCTCCTGTCCCGCACCGGCGGCGCGCCAAGCCTCGCCGTGGGCATGGCGCACCTGTTCTCGAACGTGCTGGGCGGACCGACCGCGATGGCCCTCTGGTACCACTTCGCCATCATGTTCGAGGCGCTGTTCATCCTGACCACGCTCGATGCCGGCACGCGCGTGGGGCGGTTCATGCTGCAGGATATCCTCAAGCATGTCTGGAAACCGCTGGGACGCGTGTCGTGGTACCCGGGCGTGCTCATCACCAGCGCCCTCTTCGTGATGATGTGGGGCTACTTCCTCTACCAGGGCGTCATCGACCCGTTAGGCGGCGTGAACACGCTCTGGCCGCTGTTCGGCATCGCCAACCAGTTGCTGGCCGCGGTGGCGTTATGCGTGGGCACCACGGTCATCATCAAGATGGGGAAGGCGAAATACGCGCCCATCACCCTCGCGCCGCTGGCCTGGCTGGTCATCATCTGCATGACCGCGGGCTGGCAGAAGATCTTCTCGCCCGACCCGCGGCTCGGCTTCCTGGCGCGGGCGAACGTGTACGAAACCACGCTGGCCGCCGGAAACCTGCCGCCGGGGATCGCCAGCGCCGAGGTGGCCCAGCGCTTCATTTTCAACGACCGGATCGACGCGGCCGTGACCGCATTTTTCCTGATCGCTGTCATCATCATCCTCGCCGACAGCATGAAGGAGTGGTACAAGGTCATCTCGGGTCGGATGGCGCCAGTATCGACAGAACATCCGTTCGAGCCGAGGACCGCGGCCGCCGGCGACTGATTCCCGAAGGATCGCCGCTACTTGTCATTCGCGCCTGACAAACTGACTGCAGCTCTCGCCGATCGATACCGGATCGAGCGGGAGCTTGGCAGCGGAGGCATGGCAACCGTCTTCCTCGCGCGCGATCTCCGCCACGATCGCCGAGTGGCCCTCAAGGTGCTGCGGCCCGATCTCGCCTCGGAGGTGGGCGCCGACCGCTTCCTCCGCGAGATCAAGCTCGCCGCCGGGCTCACGCATCCGCACATCATGCCCCTGTTCGACTCGGGGGAGGCGGCCGGGTTTCTCTACTACGTGATGCCGGTGATCGAAGGGCTCTCGCTCCGCGACCGGCTCCGGAAGGAACATCGCCTTCCGGTGGACGATGCCGTGCGCGTCGTCCGCGAAGTCGCTGATGCGCTGGACTATGCGCACCGCCGCGACGTGGTACACCGCGACATCAAACCCGAGAACATCCTGTTGCACGATGGGCATGCGCTGGTCGCCGATTTCGGAATCGGCAAGGCGGTGTCGGCGACGACGGCGAACGCCACCATGACGCAGGTCGGTGTCGCCATGGGGACGCCGGCCTACATGAGCCCGGAACAGGCGGCCGGCGAGCACGCGATCGACGGCCGCAGCGACCTGTTCTCGTTAGGCTGCGTCTTCTACGAATTGCTGACGGGCGAGCAGTTGTTCACCGGGCCCACGCTGCAGGCGGTGATCGCCCGGCGCTTCTCGATGTCTCCGCCCGACGTCACGAAGACGCGCGAGGGCGTTCCCACTCCCGTCGGCCAGGCCGTCGCGCGCCTGTTGGCGCGTGATCCGGTGGATCGATTCGCGAACGGCGGCCAGCTCGTCGAGGCGCTGAGCAAGTCGCACGCGAGCCCGCCGGCGGCAGAACAGTCGCTCGCCGTCCTGCCGTTCGCCAACATGAGCGCCGATCCCGACAACGAATACCTCAGCGACGGCATCACGGAAGAAATCATCAATGCGCTCGTCCAGCTCCCGGACCTGCGCGTCGCCGCCCGCACGTCGGTCTTCGCGTTCAAGGGGAAGAACGAGGACCTGCGTGCCGTTGCCGAAAAATTGAACGTGCGCACCATCCTCGAAGGCAGCGTCCGAAAGTCCGGCGACCGGCTCCGCATCACCGCGCAGCTGATCAACGCCTCCGACGGCTATCACCTCTGGTCCGAGCGATTCGACCGCAAACTCGACGACGTCTTCGAGGTGCAGGAC
>CAMPKM010000252.1 GCA_946887155.1 uncultured Gemmatimonadota bacterium | reverse complement strand
ATGCGAACCCAGACCACGCGTCCGTGAGGCTTAGTTCCGACGTCCTCGGGACCCATCATTACGAGGTCTGTGTCGGGGCTCTGGACGTGTAACCACGACTGGCGCAGTGCCAGCGACTGCTGGATGATGTCCAGCCGGTCATCGACAAAGCACACGAGCGCCCGACGCTGTGCCGGCCGTTCAACCGCAACGACCACTGTTGCAGCTTCCGGGACGGTTGGGGCGGGTGTTGGAGGAAGCGGAGCGCCTTCTCCAGCGAGTGGCGCCGTCAGTTCGTGCATCCCGACGCCCCAGATGGCCTCGGTGGCGATTGCGACGATCCGCTCCTGTGACAGCCGCGCGGAAAAATGTTCGATCGGCTTCGCGAGATCGAGCCCGAGCTCGGCGTGACCAATCATGTAGTTCCTGAACTTGTCGTCGACGGTCAGCGTGTACGGAACGCCTGACGGCCTGCCGAATCGGTGCAACCACCGGAACCACGGAAGGCACAGCGTCCGGCGTCCGGCCTGACGAAACTTCTCGTGGATGTATCCTTCTTCACCGCCGAAACCGCGAAAGCGCGGATTGAATCCAAGCCATGCCCGCTTGCGACAGGCAAAAGCGCCGAGCCCCTGCATCGGTATCTCGAATGGTTCATGCTCCGGATCGTGGCCACGCGGATCAGTGGCCCACGTCCCCCAGAACTCCTCTCGCCACTCCGGTTCAAGATGCGTCGAGATCGCCTGCAGGTCGTCGTATAACATCGGACCCTGAAGCAGGTCGTCGCAATCAGGGTGCTGCGTCGCGAAGGCCTGTAGTCGCGCCACCACACCCGGTGGAAAGAGCACATGGGAATCGCAGCAGACGACCATGTCACCCGTGGCTTCCTCGAACACGAGATTTCTGGGGGCAGCCGTTCCCTGAACCTCGGTGCGTCGCACGTACCTGCCGGCACCCCAACCTTCGACAAGGCTCCTGGTGTGCTCACAGCCAAAGTTGTCCACGACCAGCAGCTCCACATCGCTCATGTCGTGATAGAGGCGCAATGACTGAAGCGTGAAGTACACGCCATCGAAATCATTGAAGGTCGCCATCCCGATGGTCAGGCTCTTCACGGTCACTCCGCGGTGCGTTGAGTCATCAGATGTCGGAAAGTCTGCGGTGCGACAGGATGCGTGTGCTTCCATCGGGCAAGCAAAACGCGCTCTCTGTTCGAGAGCGCGGTCGCTGTGCTGCCACGCAGAACGGAACTACGCCTCCTTCAGTCCTGACAGGGGCCGAGCGTGTCGCCATGGGCAAGGTGGACGGCGACGGCGCGCGCGTCGACCTTGATGGTCTGTCCGTTGTGGCACATCACCACCTTTTTGGGCGGTATGGTTGTCGTGGTCGACGTTGTGCTCGTGGTCGTCGTACCGGTCGTACTCGTCGTGGTGGTAACAAGCGGAGTCGTTGCCGTCGTGCTGGTGGTCGTGGTATTGAGTGGCGTGGTGCCAGTGGTACTGGTGGTCGTGGTAGTGAGCGGAGTCGTTCCCGTGGTACTGGTCGTGGTCACGAGGGGCGTGGTTCCAGTCGTGCTTGTCGTCGTCGTGACGGGGACATCGTTTCTGCTTACCGCCCCAATCACCGGTTCAACGATGGAGCCACACGACGTGACGACGGGCAGCAGCACGCCAGCAGCAAGACCACCAAGAACGCGGTTCACCATGTCACGCCGTGAGACGGCATCCGCAGGTCGTGTTGGCCTCTGTGGCGCCGCGAGGAGGACGGCTTCCTCGAGTTGACCGAGTGCCAGGAGAATCACTTCCTCACTTATCGGGGCATCCAGCACCTGGCCAACGACCTCGACAAGCTGCGCAACGTCGCGCTGGCCATCGCAGTGTTGCCAGACCAGCGCGGCA
Source organism: uncultured Gemmatimonadota bacterium (assembly GCA_946887155.1). The sequence goes on along the minus strand of CAMPKM010000252.1, from coordinate 3,337 downwards.
GTCCGGCTCAAGACATGAAGCCGCCGGTTCCTCTGGTCGTAGACGACAGTCTGGCCGCCGACCTGCTGCAGCAACAGGGCGTCGTGGCGGGCGAGGTGAGCCATTTGGTCAGTCCATTGGAGGTTTGATCACCGAATCCAATCCGGAATCCCGCATGTCCCCCGCACCACGACCACGGCCCTCAGCATGGAGTGCAGGACCGGCCCTGTCAAGCAAGTGGACTGACCTTTCGACAGAGATGTCCGGCATCCCTCGCCCGGTGCACCGCACTGCAATTACGCAGCGAGACAGCCAGAGAATCTCACTGAGCTGGCGTCTGACGAGCATCGCGCGTAGAACGAGCATTATCAACTACAGCAACCGACGCACGGTTCGATATGGCAACCCGGGGTGGGCTCGCCGACAGGAGCCGCGAATGGAACACATCGCCCAATTTGCGGCGGGGCTGCTCAGGCGCTGAACGGCCACCTGAATCTCCAGCGCGACGCGGCATCATCCAGCCGTTCGACCAGGTCGAGCAGCGATGCATCAGGCAGCGCCGCTTTGCGAACCCTTTCCACCAGCGCCTGATCGCGGCTGTACAGGTCGTTGCCGAAGTGCAATGCGCCGTCGCGCACGTAACTCGTCAGGTAAACGATATAGACGGGAATCTTCGGATTGACCGTGACATGATGGTCATCCTTCCCTTCCTCCATCAGCCGCCTGACGCTGTCGGCTGACCAGCCGAGCACGTACTGCGCGAGTTCGGCCGGCTTCTCGACGCGAATGCAGCCGTGGCTGAAGGCACGGATATCCTCCTTGAACAACTCACCCTGCGGCGTATCGTGCAGATAGATGGCGAAGCTATTCGGGAACAGGAACTTGACCAGGCCGAGCGCATTTCCGTCTCCAGGTTTCTGGCGCACGCGCGGTCCGTCTTCACCCTTGACCACTTCGTAGTTGTTCCGCGCCAGGTACGAGGCATCCTCGTCCGCTTTCGGCCAGATCTCGTTCTCGGCGATGTTGTCGGTCACGTTCCAGTACGGCCGAAAGACGACTGTCTGCAGCGAGTCGCTGAACACCGGCGTTGAACGGCCATCATATTCGGCGCCCACGATCACCTTCATGGCCAGCGCCTCAGCGCCATTCTCGAAAACCTGCAGCTGGAAGGCCGGTACGTTGACCAGGATGTACCGCGTGCCTAACGTGCGAGGCAGCCACCGGTTGCGCTCCAGGTTGGCGGCGATCTGCGCGGCCCGGTACTCCGCCGGTACGTTCAGCGCATCGACCGTCTCGCCGCCAAAGATGCTGTCCACGACAATGCCCCGTCGTTCCTGGAACAGGGCAACCGCTCCTGCCAGGACGTCGTCGTAGGTTCGGTTCGCCGTAGAATCCCGCGACGGAGCCCGTTCCTGATTTTGGAGAAACCCTTCCGCCTGCAGCCTTTCACGGAGTGCCGTCAGGCGGGCCGTCGATGCCGTGTCACCGGGCGACAGCGCCGGTCCTTTGTCCTCCACGCGCGTCCAGCCTCCTTCGGCAACCAGTCGGCGGTATCGCTCCAGTTCTCCGCGTAACGCATTGTAGGCATCGTGTCGCGGCCGCATCGAGTCCATCGCCTGGTCGAGCCGTTGAGCATGCAGCATGCGGGCTATCGCGCTGTCGACCCGTTCTTCTATTGGATCGATGAACCAGCTCTGGGAGACGCTTCGCGGATCCACGTAACCTACGAGGAGTTGTTCGGCGATCCCGGCGTACATCGCGGTCATCAACACGTCGGCGCGTGCCATGGCTTCCGCGGTAGGTGATTGCCGCCCGCGGACAACGTCCAGCGCCTCGACAGCGGCAGCCAGCGGCAGCTCGCCCGGATTCAGTGCATCTTCGACCGAGGCTACGACCACGTTGCTCAATTGCCCCGCGCGCTCCCGGTCGAGACCTTTCGCCGTCATCCAGTAGGCGTTGCCCTCGTTGATGCGATAAAGCCCACGAACGTGGCGCCACGTATCGGCGTCGATCGATGCGGGCGGTGAACCACCCAGAAGTGAGTCGATCCCGGCACGGATATCCTCGATCGGGACCCCGCGCACTTCCGCCACCCGCGCCGGCGTCCACTGGGTCGCACTGGAATCGGTCCTGCTATCGGAGTCGGTCGATCGGGCTTCGCAAGCGAGCAGAACCACGCAGAGTGTCGCGGCGAGCGCAGGGGATCGATGAGCTGGAATTGTCAGAGTCATGCATTGTGGTATGTGCCGGAGCATCCGGTCGTTCCTCCGGCTGGGCCTGCAGCACGGGGGAACCGGAATGGGTGGCGATCGCGGCAGTTAACCCGCCGGCCCTTGCGCACGGGCAGGGTATGTCGACAGTGGACACCTTCTGCTGAGTCTCCCGCTGGCTGACGCTGTGCACTTCACCGTGTAATCGCGGGCGGTGCAGTCGTTAGGCAGACAGGAGGGGTGCTACGGCATCAGCCGCGCCCACTGCGCCGAGTCGGTGTACTGGTGGAACGACACGATCCGGTCCCCGATGAACCGGTAAACGTGGCAGAACGGCGCGTCCAGTGCGGCGCCGCTCTGCTTCGATGTACCTCGGTAGCGGCCGAGCACCACGACGTCATCGCCGCCATCGACGAAGCGATTGGGGCTCGCCGTGAAATTGTCGAACGCTCCGAATATCCGGCCGAACACCCTTTCGCCGACCGCTTGCGCACCGATGTAGGGACTGCCGCTGGCCAGCGGGCTGCCTTCGGCAGCATGCCACTGGGCGTCGGGCGCCATGGCGCCGAACAACAGCGACGGATCGTTGTTCGCGAACGCGGCGTAAGCCGCCTGGATGGTCTTCACCGACATCGGTCGCTCCTGCGCGAGAAAGTGAATCGGACGCGCAGTCATAACCCGGATTTTCGCGCCGGACAAGGAGCGGCCACCATGCAGCCTCTTTGCCATGACGAACCGGTGGCCGTGACCGGGCTCACGTCGTTGATTCAGGGATGCAGCTTTCCATCTTGCTTCGAATCGCGGTCCTGTTCGTTGCAGCGACCAGCGCTGGAGCCCAGGGGACCCGCAACATCCAGTCGGGCACCCGGCCGGCGCGTTTCGTGATCCGCAACGCCATGGTCGTCATTGGCAACGGGACACCGGCGTCAGGACCTTATGACATCGTGATCGAAGGCAACACGATTGCCGACGTCGTCTCCCTCGACCCGGTCGCCATACGCGACGGACGCGCGCGCCGACCGATAGCGGACGCCGAGATCGACGCCACGGGGAAATACGTGCTGCCCGGGCTGATCAACCTCCACGGACACGTGCAGGACGAACGTGGCGGGACTCCACAACCGCTCGACTACCAGCTCAAGCTCTGG
>CAMPKM010000251.1 GCA_946887155.1 uncultured Gemmatimonadota bacterium | reverse complement strand
GTCGAAGACAACGGTCGCGGCATCCCGGTGGACATCCATCCAACCGAGAAAATTCCCGGCATCGAACTCGCGATGACCGTGCTGCACGCGGGCGGCAAGTTCGACAAGGATTCGTACAAGGTTTCGGGTGGTCTTCACGGCGTCGGCGTTTCGGTCGTCAATGCCCTGTCGGAAACGCTCAAGGTCTGGGTCAAGCTCGACTCCAGTGAGTATTACATGGACTTTGCGCGCGGCATCACGACCACGAAGCTCAAGAGGCTGGGCAAGGCCGGCGCGAAGGAGTCGGGCACCAGGGTGTGGTTCAAGCCGGACGCGCAGATCTTCACCGAGACGTCGTTCGAATATCCGACCATCGCTTCTCGCTTGCGCGAGCTGTCGTTCCTGAACAAGGGTGTCAGCATCTCGCTGACCGACGAGCGGCAGACGCCGGCGAAGACCGAGACCTTCCTGGCCAAGGGCGGGCTGAAGGAGATGGTGCAGTTCCTCAACGCGAAGCTGAAGCCGCTCCATCCCGAGGTGATGTACCTCGAGATCGAGAAAGACGACATCGGCATCGAGCTGGCGCTGCAATACAACGACGGCTACAACGAGAACGTCTTCTCCTTCGTCAACAACATCAACACGCACGAAGGCGGGACGCACCTCACGGGCCTCAAGTCGGCGCTGACACGGACGATCAACAACCACGCCAGCAAGGGGAACTTCCTCAAGAAGGCCGACTTCACCCTCAGCGGCGACGACGTGCGCGAGGGACTGACCGCTGTGCTGGCGGTCAAGATCCGCGAGCCGCAGTTCGAGGGGCAGACCAAGACGAAGCTCGGGAATTCCGAGGCCGAGTCGGCGGTCAAGACCGTGGTCAACGACTGGTTAGGCGCCTATCTCGACGAGCATCCGCGCACGGCGAACATCGTCATCGAGAAGGCCGTGTCGGCCGCCCGCGCGCGTGAGGCGGCGCGGAAGGCACGTGACCTCACCCGGAAGAAGTCGGCGCTCGACGTCGGCAACCTGCCCGGCAAGCTGGCCGACTGCTCGCTGGTCGACCCGGCGTTATGCGAACTCTACCTCGTCGAGGGCGACTCGGCGGGCGGGTCGGCCAAGCAGGGCCGCAACCGCGAGTTCCAGGCGATCCTGCCGTTGCGCGGGAAGATCATCAACGTCGAGAAGGCTCGTATCGACAAGGTGCTCTCGAACGAGGAGATCCGGACGATCATCACCGCGATCGGCACGGGCATCAAGGACGAGTTCACCATCGAGAACGCGCGATATCACAAGATCATCATCATGACCGACGCGGACGTCGACGGCGCGCACATCCGCACGCTGTTGCTGACGTTCTTCTTCCGGCAGATGCGCGAGCTGATCGAAGCGGGGTACATGTACATCGCGCAGCCACCGCTGTACCGGGTCGCGAAGGGCAAGCAGGAGTTCTACGCCTACGACGAGAAGGAGCGGGAATCGTACATGGAGCGGCTGGGGAACGGCGAGGGTCGCGGCTCGGTGAACGTCCAGCGGTACAAGGGACTCGGTGAGATGAACCCGCCGCAACTCTGGTCGACCACCATGGATCCCGAACGCCGCACCTTGCTCCGGGTCGGCATGGAAGACGCCGTCCAGGCCAATGAGGTGTTCCAGACGTTGATGGGGGATGAGGTCGAGCCGCGACGTGCGTTCATCGAAGCGAACGCAAAGTTCGTGAGCAACCTCGACATTTGAGCGACAGCGGATAGGCCTGCGAGGATCGCATGAACATCGCCGAACTGAAACTGAAACCCTACGCGCGTATCGCGGCACTTGGCGCGCTTGGCGTCTGCGCCGGCGTCTTCGGACTGTATGTGTTCGTCGCCTACTTCATACGCGCAACGCCGTCGAGCGGGATCGATCAGACTGAATCGATGGTGGCGTGGATCGCGCTGGCGATCCCCGCGGCGCTGCTCATCGGGGCGCACCTGGTGTACGCGCGCATCCTCATGGCGTACGCCCGCGACGACTGAGAAAGAAAAGGGGGTCAGACACCTTTTTCGAAAAAGGTGTTTGAACCCCTTTTCAGTCGGATTCGTATGGCGACACACCGTCGATCGTTACTCGGTGTGAAACCAGGGGCAGCGGGAAGTCGGCTTCATCGGCAATGACAATGGCGCGCCGCAGGGCTCGGCGTCCGGCTTCAATGCCAGCAGCGTCGCGCGCCATGATGGTTGCCAGCGGCTCGCCCTGCTTCACGAGGTCTCCCGGCCGAGCGGCGATGACGAAGCCCACGCTGTGATCCACCGGATCACCGGGCTTCGACCTCCCGCCACCCAGCTCGATGACGCCGAATCCCACCCGGCGCGGGTCGATGGCAGCCACGAAACCCTCGTGCGGCGCGAGGAAGAGTTCGCAATGCGCGGCCTGCGCCAGTAACGACGGATCATCTACCACGGCCGGGTTGCCACCCTGCGCCTCGATGACCTGCTGGAACCTGTCCGCGGCGCGCCCCGACGAAATTGCGACCTCCATCATCCGCCAGGCGACGTCCCGGTTGGCCGCCAAGCCACCCATGACGAGCATCTCTGCGCCTAACGCGTAGGTGACCCGCATGAGGTCGGGCGGCCCCTCGCCATGCAGCGCATCGATCGCTTCCTCGAGCTCGAGGGCGTTCCCGCAGGCGCGGCCAAGGGGACGGTCCATCGCCGTGACGATGGCGACGACGGTAACCCTGTGCCGATGGCCCAGCGCCACCATGAGCTGCGCCAGCTCCAGGCCCATGTCGACCTGCGGCAGGAAGGCCCCCGAGCCGCGCTTGATGTCGAGCACGAGACCGGTGAGACCCTCCGCGAGTTTCTTGCTCATGATGCTCGCGGCGATGAGCGGGATGCTCTCGACCATCGCTGTCGAGTCGCGCAACGCATGGATGCGCCGATCGGCGGGGGCGCTTTCCTCGCTCTGGCCGATGAGCGCACAGCCAATTCTTTCGAGCTGCGCCCTCGCCGCGGCCAGTGACAACTGCGTGCGAAATCCGGCGATGGACTCGAGCTTGTCGAGTGTGCCACCGGTGTGGCCCAGGCCTCGGCCGGACATCATCGGAACCACTGCGCCCAGTGAGGCGATCAATGGCGCGAGGACCAGGGAGACCTTGTCCCCGACTCCTCCCGTGGAATGCGTGTCGAGTCGTGGCGCGGACATGTGGGACAGGTCCAGCGATGCCCCGCTGTGCCACATGGCTTCCATCAGGGCATCGGTCTCGTCGCGATCGAGCCCCTGGAAGTCGACGGCCTTCAGCAACGCCGCCATTTGCCCGTCGGTCACCTCGTCCCGCAGGTAGGCGCCGACGAGTTCCTGCCACTCGCCTGGCTCGATGCGGCCGCCGTTCCGCTTCCGTTCCATCAGGTGATCGGCGAGCATTCGGCGGAGTCAGGGGTATGGAAAGTGCATTGAGACCTGATGGCCTGTAGCGCCCGGCCATGACCGCCAATCTGTCCCACGCCAATCACGTCGTCGAGGATGTCCCCGCAACGATTCATTCCGATCCTGGCCGCCTTCGTGCTTGCTGTCCCGAGCGCGTCGGCGCAGGATGCCAGCACCCACGTCGCGGCCGGTGACAGCGCCTACGCGCTGTTCGACGCCGAAGGGGCGCTGACGCACTACGAAGCGGCCATCGCCGCCGACTCGAACCACTCGGATGCGCTGGGCAAGGCGTCGCGGACAGCGATCGACATCGCTGAGTCCCTGACCGATGCAGCCCGGCAGAAGGAGCTCTTCCAGCAGGGTGCGCTCTACGCGCGCCGGGCCGTGGAGGCCGATTCTGGAAATGCCGACGCGTGGTTTCACCTGGCACGCGCACTGGGACGTACCGCCCTGAGTGTCGGCGTCCGCGACCGGGTGCGGTACGCCGTGGAAATCCGCGAGTGCGCGCTCAAGACGCTCGCCCTCAGCCCGGACCATCCGGGCGCGCTCCACGTGTTAGGCGTCTGGAACGCGGAGATCAAACGCCTGAACGGGTTCGAGCTGTTCTTCGCGCGGCGGTTCCTTGGCGGCAACGTACTCGGCGAGGCCAATTGGGACGACGCGGTGAAGTACATGGAGCGCGCGGTGGAACTGGACCCCATCCGTGTATCCCATCGACTGGATCTCGGCGCGATCTACGCCAACATCGGCCAGAAGGACAAGGCGCGCGAGAATTTCGAGGCCGTCATCAACGCCACCACGCGGACCGATTACAACGACGCGCTCTACAAGAAGCAGGCCGAAGAGCGATTGAAAAGACTGAAATAGTCACGTTGTGCCCGCGGCCGGATCGATCGCGAGGTCGTGGTCGCGGAGGCCGTGTGCTGTGTAGCACAGATTGACGCGACCCGAGTGAGGGGCGTCTGAGGGTGGGTCCAGTGCCCCGGGGCTTCGACGTCCTCCTATTTCCCTCATGTCTTCGATCGCCGTTTCGCCTGCTCATACGGCCGTTCCTGGCGTTTCCGACGCCGACCAGCTTCGCGCACGCGTCGAGGAGCTGACGCGCGAGCGCGACCAACTCGGCGCCGCGGTCGACATCCTGCAGGAAGTGAGTTCGTCGCTCCACCTGACGGAGGTGCTGCAGCGCATCGCGCATCGCCTCGGTGACCTGTTCGGACTCGATCGGTGCTCGATCTACCTCGCTGGTGATGTAGCCGAAGAAGTGCGCCTGGTGGCGACCACGGAGAACCCCGGCGTGGGTAACCTCATCGTCGACCTGGGCCGCTATCCCGAGATGAAGCGTGCATTCGAGTCCGGGCAGACGGTGTTCATTCCCGACGCGACGACCGAGCCATCGCTGGAGTCGGTCTGGGAGCAACTTGGCGATCGTGCGGTTCGGTCGATCGTCGTCGTTCCAGTGCGTTGGAGGACGAACGTGATCGGCGCGATCTTCTTGCGCACGGAGCAGGGTTCGACGCCGTTTACCGAAGGCGACATCCGGTTCTGCGAGATGATCGCGTCGCTGACCGCCAAGGCGCTGCGCAACGCGCACCGGTTCGGGGCACTCAAGCGGGCCAGTTCGGAGCAGGTCGAACGCGATCGTCGCGCGGCGCTCGAACGAATCGCCCTGATTGCGTTTCTGCGCCGGCTCCTCGAGCGGTATGCCACGAGCGATGAGCATCTCTGGGCGGAGACGCTGCTCGCGCGCGCGAGCGACGAAGAGCTCGACCGCTTGACCTCGGTGGCGATGCAAGTCATCACGGAAGAAGCGCGAGGTTAGAGTCGAGCTGCGGATTGGCGCGGGTAGGTC
>CAMPKM010000250.1 GCA_946887155.1 uncultured Gemmatimonadota bacterium | reverse complement strand
GAGCGCATTCAGTCGCTCAGGTCCGCATCGTCAGGCGCGGCCTCGACCACGACGTGTCCCGCCGTGCCCGGTGCCGGACGATGAATGGCCATGGGCTTCACGTGGCGTCGCACGGCTTCCTTTGTTCCGCCGACCGCCAGTTGCGTGAACAGGAACGTGAACTTTTCATCGTACGCGCGAGCGAGCTGCTCCCGCACGCCCGCGTCCAGTTCCCAGAACGAACGCTTGAACGGGCCCAGCGCCTTCTTCCGCGTCTTGTAAAAGAACTGTCCATCCGAATCCCCTGCTTTCCGCTCGTCCTTGGCGTTATCGCCTAACCATGCGTAGACGTCGTGGCGCAGCGAATCCGGCAACGCGTCATACAGCATGTTCTGGAAATTGGTCGCCAGATGGATCTCGGCGGTTTCCGTGCGCGGGAAGTTGTTGAATGCCTCGTCGGGCAGGGTCGATGCGCCATGTTGCACCGCTCCGGACAGGCCGTACTTCTCCCGTGCGACACGCGAGAGCTTTTCGAGCGTCTGCAAATCGAGCTTCACATCCGCCATCGAGCCATCCGCGAGCACGACACCTCCATGCGACGTGCCAGACTGCACGCTGATTTTCGACAACCCGGCCATGCCGGGCGCCGCCGTACGGAGCGTCTCGTTGTAACCGTCCATGAAGGCTTCGAGTTCCTCGACCGTGCTGTTCGAGGTACCGACCTCACCAATTTCCCCGCCCACCGAAATGGTGACGCCCTTCGGCTCCAGCCCGCGGATGAAACGCGTGATGTCGGCGCACTCCTCGTAGTTGCGACGCTGCTGCTCCGCCAGCGATTGCTTCGAGAGGTCGACCAGCGTCGACGTGTCGACATCGATGTTGTAGAAGCCGGCGTCAATGGCTTCCCGGGCGAGCTGTTTCACCGCGTTCACTTCCGCGTCGCGGTCAACGACATATTTCTTCGCGTTGACCTGGAAGTGATCCCCCTGGATGAACACGGGTCCGCGAAAGCCTTCACGCATGGCGGCGGCCAGCATGACCGCCACGTATTCAGCGGGCCGCTGGTCGGTATAGGCAATCTCCGAGCGGGCGATCTCGAGGATGAAGGCGCCAGCATCGAGTTTGTTGGCCACGCGGAAGATCGCGCGCGCCGTGTCGTAGGCCATGCCGCGGACGTTGATCGCCGGCACCGTGAACCCACCCACCGCACCGCGACCCCTCGCCAGGTACAGGTCATGAATCGATGCCGGGCGCACGCCAACGGCCTGGCCCAATTCCCAGATGAGCCATCGGGCCTGATCGCGCGCGTCGCCGCTCGCGAATACGGCATCGCGCACGAGCGCGTCCATCGCCGGTCCCGCCAGGGCGGCCGCATTGTGAACTGTCACCGTTCCATTGGACCGCGATACCGCACTGCCAAGTGCGGGATGCGCGGATACGGTGGCCTCTTCAATCATGTCGTGCTCGTCTCCAGGTCAGATGGTCGCATTGCCGAGCCCGGTCGAAAAACGGGAGAGAACTGATTCGAGCGGCGTCCTCCCGGACGTTGTCGTGATCAGGAAACCTGTCGATTCCCGAGATCCAGTCTGTATCTCGTTTGCAACCGGGGCAACGGCTAGATGACGTATTTCGGGTCCGGCTTCGGGAGCTGGTTCCAGGCCTCGAGGTCGCTCTCGAATCCCGGGCGCCCGAACATGCCATAGGTGAATCGCTTTCCCAGTTCCACGCCCGGCTGGTCGAAGGCATTGATGCCGTAGAGCTCACCCGCGAACGCGGTCGCCATCTCGAGCAGCATGATGAGTCCCCCGAGGTGCCAGCCGTCCAGCCGGTCGAGCGAAAGCGTCATGTTCATGCGCCCGCGCGACGCGAGGGCACCAGCGGTTGCCGCGCGCTCGATCTCGAGCAGTTCACCCAGCGTGTGTCCGCCGAGGTAGGACAGGTCGGGATGATTACCGTGCAATCGCGGAATGGTCACGTCCTGCGCGCCGTCGACGATCCGCAGGAACGTGATCGTCTTGTCGTCAGGTCCCTCCATGAAGAGCTGCACCTGGCTGTGCTGGTCGGTGGCGCCTAACGCCGCGATGGGCGTCGGGCCGGTGGACGTGCCGTCGGGACGGATCTTGCCCAGGCTCTCCGCCCACAACTGCACGAACCAGGCCGCCATGTCCCGGAGCCCGTCGGCATAGGGCATGAAGACCTGGCACCGCCGTCCGCGGCGGGTGTCGGCGAGCCATTGGAGCACGGCGAAGGCGCCGGCGGGGTTTCGACGCCAGTCGTCGCCCTGGCATCGTTTCCGCATGTCGCCCGCGCCATCCAGCAGGCCGGCGATGTCGATGCCCGCGATCGCCGCCGGCAGCAGGCCCACCGGTGTCAGCACGCTGAACCGTCCACCGACGTTAGGCGGGATGGGTACCGACGCGATACTCTCCTCGGAGGCGATCCTTCGCAGGGCGCCTTTCTCGGGATCGGTCACGAAGATCAGGTGCTCGCGCGCCGGACGGCCGGCCTTTTCCAGCCGGTCCCGGACCACCAGGTACTGGGCCATCGTTTCCGCCGTCCCGCCAGACTTGGACGTCACGATGAAGATCGTCGCACCGAGCTCGAGCCGGTCCAGCAGCGCCGCCATCGTGATGGGATCGACGTTATCCAGCACATGAAGGCGGGGACGTCCGTCGCGGTTTGACGCCGGCAGCGAATTCCATCCCGACGGAAGCAGCGCCGTACGCAGGGCGATGGGCCCCAGTGCGGACCCGCCGATGCCAAGGACGACGATGTCCCGTGCCCCCCGCTCTCGCGCCCACTGCGCGAGCGCCCGGCAATGCTTCACCTGCGCCGCATCGTCAGGCAGGTCGATAAACCCGATTTCGGACGATTGGCGCCGGCTGGCGAGGGCGCCCTGTGCCCGCTCGAAGACCGACGTTGCGCCCGCGAGGTCGCTTGCCGACAGAGCCCCCTTTACCGCCGGCTCCGTCATGAACGTATAATCGAGGTAAATCATGATTTGCGCTGATCAGGAAGGAACGCGGACGCCACTGAAGTCGCAGATTAACACGGGTACAACTTTGGCGAACCGGGACGCCCACTAACTGAATGCCCTGCCTGCTTCCGGAAGGCGGGCGTCCCGGTTCGCCAAAGTGGTATCAGTGTTCATCAGTGGCATCAGTGCTTTCCGTGTTCCTTCTTGCCCGCGTCAATCGACTCTAACGACGAGTCCATCAAAGGCAGGACTGATCCCACGAGGCAATTCTGCTTCGAGATCGGCATGGAAACTCTCGTGGGTCAGGTGCGTGAAGTACGTGCGATCCGCCCCAACCTGCTGCGCCACCTTGATGGCCTCCGGAATCGAGAGGTGTGTCGGGTGTTCCGTGCGCAGGAGTGCGTTGATCACCAGCACCGTCGAGCCCTTCAGGTGCTCCATCGCGCGCTCGGGGATCCGCTTGGCATCGGTGACGTACGCCAGCGAGCCGATGCGATACGCGAACACCGTCGCGGCGCCATGCGGCACCTCGATGGACGTCACGGCAATGTCGCCGATCTCGCGCGTTTCCCACGGCGCAAGCACCTGGAGCTGCCCTTCCGGCTTCGACGTGCCGGGAAGCGGGCGGACGCGATCGTCGAAGATGTACGGGAATCGCTTCTGGATGCGGTCGAGCGTGCCTTCGGATCCGTACATGACGAGTGGCGCATCACGACGCATCGTGAACGCGCGCACATCGTCCAGCCCCTGGACGTGATCGGCGTGATCGTGCGTGAAGAGCACGGCGTCGATCCGGTCGATGCCGCACGTGATCAGTTGCAGGCGCAGTTCCGGCGGCGTGTCGATCAGCAATCGCGTCCCGCGATCGGTCTCGACCACCGCGCCGACACGGTTCCGGCGATCGCGCGGATCCGGCGAGCGGCACACGCGGCAATGGCACCCGATCTGCGGGACGCCGAAGCTCGTGCCGGTGCCGAGGAAGGTGAGCTTCACACGACCTCCACCTTGAGCAGGTTGGTCGTGCCCGGCGTGTCGAATGGAACGCCGGCGGTCACCAGCACGCGATCTCCCGGCCTGGCCAGCCCGCGCGCGAGGATCTCGACCCGGGCATGCTCGAACATCCGGGCATACGTGTCGACCGGCGGTGCCAGCGCCGGAATGACCCCCCAGATCAGCGCGAGCTGCTGGTAGGTGCGCTCCACCGGCGTCAGCCCGAGAATCGGCACCTCCGGCCGCTGCGCCGATACGATGCGCGCCGAGAAGCCGCTCTTGGTGAACACGACGACGAGCGGGGCGCCTAACAATACGGCCGCCGTGCGCGTGGCCGCGGCAATGGTCTCTTCGGTCGACGCCCCGACCAGGCCGGCCTTCCGTTCCTCCCGGCGATGCGTCACGCCCCGCCGCTCGATCTCGTAGATGATCCGCTGCATGGCGCGCACCGCCAGCTCGGGATATGCGCCTAACGCCGTCTCGGCCGACAGCATCACCGCGTCCGTTCCGTCGAGGATGGCGTTGGCCACATCGCTCGCCTCGGCCCGCGTGGGCCGGGGGTGCTCGACCATCGACTCCAGCATCTGTGTCGCCGTGATCACCGGCCGGCCAAGCTGGTTGGCGAGGCGGATCAGCCGCTTCTGTACCAGGGGGACTTCCTCGAACGGCAGTTCCACCCCGAGGTCGCCGCGCGCGACCATGATGCCGTCCGCGGCGCGCGTGATGTTCTCGATGTCGTCGAGCGCGCTGTCCTTCTCGATCTTGGCGATCACCAGCGTCGACTTCGGCAGCAGGGCGCGCAGCGCCGCGATGTCGTCGGCCCGACGGACGAAACTCAGGGCCAGGTAATCGAGTCCCTGCTCGACGGCAAACTGCGCATCGGCGCGATCCTTGTCGGTAATCGACGGCGCCGAAACCTGGACACCGGGCAGGTTCAGTCCCTTGTGGCTCCGGATCTCGCCGCCATGGAGCACCCGCGTCACGACCCGCTGGGCATGGATCTCGAGCACGATCAGCTCGATCAGTCCATCATCGATCAGGATGCGGTCGCCGACCTTCACGTCTTCCGCGATGTCGGCGTACGTCACCGGCATGTCGCCGCCCGTGCAGCTCGCCTCGTCGCACAACACCAGTTCGTCACCCGGCGCCACGGTCACGGGAAGGGCCAGGTCACCGATCCGGATGCGCGGACCCTGCAGGTCACCGAGGATCGCGACCGGGCGGCCCTTTTCGGCCGCCAGCTGCCTGACGAGTCCAATGGTCTCGGCGTGCTGCGCGTGCGTAC
>CAMPKM010000249.1 GCA_946887155.1 uncultured Gemmatimonadota bacterium | reverse complement strand
TCCTTCGAGAGCTCGATCCCCTTCACGCCCGTCGTGTCCCGCCCCATCTCGCGCACGTCGCTCTCGTGGAACCGGATCGACAATCCGTGCTTCGTCGCGATCACGATGTCGTTGTTGCCCGACGTCACCGCAACCTCGATCAGCTCATCGTCCTTGTCGATCTTGATCGCCTTGATACCGACGGTGCGCACATTGGAGTATTCGGACAGGCGCGTCTTCTTGATCGTGCCGTTGCGGGTGCAGAACAGCAGGTACTCGTCCTCCTTGAACTCGCGCACGAACACCATCGCCTGGATCTGCGTGTCTGGTGACACGTTGATCAGGTTGACGATCGGCTTGCCCTTGGTCGCCCGTCCCGCCTGCGGGATTTCGTAGACCTTGAGCCAGTAGCACCGGCCGTCGTTGGTGAAGACGAGGATGTAGTCATGCGTCGAGCCGACGTACATCCGCTCGACAAAATCCTCATCGCGCAACTCCTGTCCGGTCAGTCCCTTGCCGCCGCGGCGCTGCCGGCGATAGGTCGTGATCGACGTCCGCTTGATGTAGCCGGAGTGGGAAACCGTGACCACCATGTCTTCTTCGGCGATCAGGTCCTCGATCGTGAAATCGCCCTGGTCGCTGGTGATCTCCGTACGCCGCTCGTCGCCGTACTTCTCCACGATCCGCGTCAGCTCCGACTTCATCAGCGCCATCCGCTTTGGCTTCGACTCCAGCAGCGCGCGCAGGCCCTTGATCTCGGAGCGCACGTCCTTGAGTTCTTCCTCGATCTTGTCGACTTCCAGCGCCGTCAGCCGCGCCAGGCGCATGTTCAGGATCGCGTCGGCCTGCTTTTCGGACAGCTTGAACTTCTTCTGCAACTGGGTGCCGGCGACCTGCGGGTCGTCCGCCTTGCGGATGATCCTGATCACCTCGTCGATGTTGTCGACGGCGATCTTGAGCCCCTCGAGGAGGTGCTCGCGTTCGAGCGCCTTGTCGATCTCGTATTGCGCCCGCCTGACGATGACTTCGTGCCGGTGCGCGATGTAGTGCACCAGGCACTCGCGCAAAGGCATGACCTTCGGCACCAATTGCCGCGTACGCGCATCGGGCACCAACGCCAGCATGATCACGCCAAACGACGACTGCATCGTCGTGTGCTTGTAGAGCTGGTTGAGCACTACGCGCGGGATGGCGTCGCGCTTGAGCTCGATCACGATCCGCGTCGTATCGCTCGATTCGTCACGCAGATCACTGATGCCCTCGAGTTTCTTCTCCCTCGTCAACTCGGCGATCGACTTCACCAGCTCGGCGCGGTTCACCTGGTACGGGACTTCAGTGATCACAATCTGGGAGCGGCCGCTCGATTCTTTCTCCTCGATGACCGCGCGTGCGCGCATGACGATCTTGCCGCGCCCCGTCGTCTGGTAATCCTTGATCCCCGCCCGGCCGTAGATGAAGCCACCGGTCGGGAAGTCAGGGCCCTTGATCAGCTTCGCCAGATCCTCGACCGTCGCCTCCGGATTGTCGATGAGCAGCAGCGTCGCCGCCACGATCTCGCGCAGGTTGTGCGGCGGAATGTTCGTCGCCATACCCACCGCGATACCTGACGAACCGTTCACCAGCAGGTTGGGCACCGAGGCGGGAAGAACTTTTGGCTCGGTGAGGTGATCGTCGAAGTTCGGCGCGAAATCGACCGTGTTCTTGTCGATGTCCGCCAGCATCTCCATCGCCAGCGGCATGAGCTTCGCTTCGGTGTAGCGATACGCCGCCGCCGCGTCACCGTCAGGCGAACCGAAATTTCCCTGGCCGTCCACCAGCGGATAGCGCAGCGAAAAATCCTGCACCATGCGCACCATCGCCTCGTACACGGGCGAGTCGCCGTGCGGGTGATACTTGCCGAGTACGTCGCCGACGACGGTCGCGGACTTCTTGTACGGCCGACCGGGCACGAGCCCCAGGTCGTTCATCGCGTAAAGGATCCGGCGGTGCACCGGCTTCAATCCGTCGCGCACATCAGGCAGCGCCCGGGCGACGATGACGCTCATCGAGTAGTTGATGAACGATTCCTTGATCTCCTCGTCGATGAGGCGCGGAAGGATCCGCTCGCGCTGATTTGGGGCCGTCATGGGGTCTCGATCGGGTTCGTGTTTCCAGGCCGTCGCGCGGCCCCCCGAATCTAGCGGATTGAACCCTGTGAATCAATCACAAATTCTGGTTCTAAGTCGTTGTCAGATTGCAGTTTGACGAGGGTCGAACGATCACCGATTCTGGACCGGATCCAGCCCAATTTCGGACTGTTCTTTTTGGCATTTGTTCGGGTCCGGTTCGAAGCGCGATACACCGTCGTTCGGACCTGACTCGCGAACCCTCCAGCACATTCTCCGTGCGTCCACGCAGAAACGTCCTACGTTGGCGTCGCCGCAAAATCACCCACCATCAAACGCATGAACTTCGTTCGTCTGATCGGCCTGGTTGCCCTCGGCGCCTGCTCGCTCTCTACCGATCCGGTCTCACCGGATGACTCCACCAAAGTCCCCTTCATCGGCAGTAGTCTGATCGACGCCCATGATCTTCCGCGTACAGTTGCGCAACTCGCGATCTCCGGTGGACTGCCCGCCTGTTACTGCGTATCGGTCGCCTACCAGGATTACGAGCTCGATGATCACTACGCCGCCGGCAATGCGCTGCTCGCGCTGGACAGTGAGGATTGGGACTTCGTCGTCCTGCAGCAGGGTCCATCGGCGCTCCCTGAAAGCCGCGAGCGTTTGCTGAAGGGTGCGAGTGACTTTGCGGAGGTCATCCGTGAGCGTGGTGCGCAAACGATCCTCTACCTGCCATGGCCGGCCCAGGACCGGCCGTTCGACTTTCCCGCGGTCATCGAGGCGTATCGCGTCGTTGCCGATTCGGTCGGAGCGCTGCTCGCGCCGGCGGGCGAGGCGTGGCTGCTTGCCTGGGAGCACGATGCCACGCTCCCCTTCTACGGGCCTAACGGTTACTACCCGTCGGAAATGGGGAGCTACCTCGCGGCGCTGGTCATTTTCCAGCGGATCTACGGCCGCTCACCCGTGGGTGGGCAGTTTCCCGCGATCGTGAACGACCAGGTTCAGTCCTGGCCGATTTCACAAGTGCAGATTCTCCAGGACGCTGCCGCTGCTGCCAATGCCGGCGAGGCGGCCCGACCGCACTTTCTGGCCGATGGGCGGTACCTACCCGGTGGCGTCTCGCTCCTTTCGCTTCCCTACCTCTCGTCCTCGTACCTCCGATGAAAACGATCCGGCTTTTCGCCTTGCTCGCGCTGAGCGCCTGCTCACTTGGAACGGCACCGGACGTGCCGGAGGGTGCGCTGAAGGTCCTCTTCATCGGCAACAGCCTCACGTACTTCAACGACCTCCCGAGGACGGTCGCGCAGCTCGCCAGTTCGGCCGGAGCCCAGCAGTGTTACTGCTACCCGATCGCGTACCCCGACTTCGCGCTCGAGGACCACTACGATTTTCGCCAGGCCGTGACCGCGCTCGAGGAGGAGGACTGGGATTTCGTCGTTATGCAGCAGGGGCCCTCGGCCCTCGCCGCCAGCAAGGTGGACCTGATCACGTGGGCCACGGTATTCGATGAAATGATCGACGAAAATGGCGCCACGCCCATCATGTACGGCGTATGGCCGCAGGACGACCGGCTGTTCGATTTCCCGAACGTCGCAGACTCCTACCGCTCCGCGGCGATCGCGATCAACGGATTGTTCGCGCCGGCCGGGGAAGCGTGGCAGAAGGCCTGGGAGCGGGACTCGACGCTTCCGCTCTACGGTCCTGATGGGTTTCACCCGTCCGAAATGGGCACCTACCTGGCGGCGTTGGTTGTCTTCCAGCGGATTTACAGCCGGTCGCCGGAAGGTGTGCAGGCCACTGCACTGGTGGATGGGCGCGTACAGCCATGGAACCTTGCGCTCGTTCAGTTGCTCCAGGCTGCCGCCGCGGATGCCAACGAAGCGGAAGATGCGAGACCGCCAACGTCCTCTTTCAGCAGGTTGCGTCCGCGATAAGTTGGGACGCAACGCTCTCACGGAGAGAGGATGGCGGCAGGACCCGTAGCACGTGCAGCAATCGACACCGGAAAGCCAAAGTCTCCGGCGACCCACGCCGCGGAAATACCACACTTCCTTCACGGGGAGCGTCGCGCCGGCACGTCCGGCCGCAGCGGCCAGGTCTGGAATCCGTCGACGGGCGCACTGACCGGCGAGGTGCCGTTCGCCAGTCCGGCCGAGGTCGATGCCGCGATCGCGTCAGGCGCGAAGGCGTTCGCCGAGTGGTCATCCTGGTCGCCGCTGCGTCGCGGGCGCGTCATGTTCCGGTATCGCGAACTCCTGGAAACCAACGCGACCGAACTGGCGACGCTCATCGCGAGCGAGCATGGCAAGGTGCTCAACGACGCCCGCGGTGAAGTACAGCGCGGCATGGAAGTGGTGGAGTTTGCCTGCGGAATCCCGCACCTGCTGAAGGGTGAGTTTTCCAGCGGCGTGTCCACCGGCGTCGACATGTACTCGCTGCGCCAGCCGTTAGGCGTCGTCGCCGGCATCACGCCGTTCAACTTCCCCGCGATGGTCCCGTTGTGGATGCTCGCTCCGGCAATTGCCTGCGGCAACGCATTCATCCTCAAGCCGTCGGAGAAAGATCCGTCCTGTCCGGTGCGTCTCGCCGAACTGCTCGTTGAGGCGGGTGCTCCTCCCGGCGTACTGAACGTGCTGCACGGCGGCGCGGATTCGGTGAATGCACTCCTGACCCATCCTGGAATCGAGGCGATTTCCTTCGTCGGTTCGACGCCGGTCGCGAAACACATCTACGCCACAGCGGCAGCGCACGGAAAGCGCGTCCAGTCCATGGGCGGCGCCAAGAATCATCTCGTCGTCATGCCTGACGCGGATGTCGACCTGGCGGTCGACGCGCTCATCGGCGCCGCGTTCGGGTCGGCGGGTGAACGGTGCATGGCTGTCTCGGTGGCGGTAGCCGTCGGCGACAGCGTCGGTGATATGCTCCAATCCCGCCTGGCCGAACGGGTGCGCACGCTGCGCATCGGACCGTCCACGACCGACGGCATGGACATGGGCCCGCTCGTCACCGCGGCGCACCGGGATCGCGTCGCGGACTACGTTGGCATCGGCGTTGCCGAAGGCGCGGACCTGGTCGTGGATGGCCGGTCGCTCACCATCGAAGAACACTACGGCGGTTTCTTCATGGGCGGCTGCCTGTTCGACCGTGTGACGA
>CAMPKM010000248.1 GCA_946887155.1 uncultured Gemmatimonadota bacterium | reverse complement strand
CTGTCGTCGCACTGTCCCTGGCACTGCAGGTGCCCGTCAAGATCGCGCCCCAGACCCGCGAGGACAGCCTGAGACAGCGGCGCCGCGACTCCCTTAACATCGTCATCGAGGAGTCGATACGCCGTGGATCCGACGATGACAGGCGGCGTCCGCCGCGGCGGGACTCTGTAACCGCCGAACTCGAGCGGACTGCGTTCGCCGACCCCGGTGCGAGGGACCTTCTCTACCGCGCACGCGCCGCCAGGCTGCGCCAGGATTCCAGCCTGCAGTCCTACGACGCCAAGGCGTACCAGCGCGTGTCGGTCGGGCTCGGCTTTCGCGCGATCGGCCGCGAACGACTGCTCTTCCGAACGGAAGTTGCCTCACGCGTACGATGGAGCCGCGAGCAGGGCGCCCTGGTCGAAATCACGGGGGAGCGGTCAGTCGCCCCCGCGTTTGGCGGCAAGGCTGACTTCGAGGGCGGGATGATCACGCCGGTGCCGTATTATCCCGGCAAGGAAGCGCTCTGGATCGGCGGCAACGGGCTCGCTCGCGCCGAAGTCGACGACCGCGAGCTCGTCCACCCGATCGCGTTAGGCTCGGAGGCATATTACCGCTACTCGAGCGGCGACTCGCTCATCTTCACGCTCCCCGGCGGGAATCGCATCACGCTGCGTGAGCTGCGCGTGGAGCCGCGGCGCCCTGAATGGCGGCTCTCGGTCGGATCGTTCTGGTTCGACAACTCCAGCGGACAGCTCGTGCGAGCCGTCTACCGGTTTTCCGCGCCGATGGACATCTGGGCCGTGGCGAAGGAAGAGTCGCAACGGTCCCGGGAAGATCCCTCACGCAGCGGCGGCATGAACGAACTTCGCGAGCTCGAGGAGGAGGACGACATCCCCGGCTGGGTCCGCGGGTTGATGTCACCACTCAAGGCCAACCTCGAAGCGGTCACGATCGAATACGGATTGTTCGGCGGCCGCTTCTGGCTCCCGCGCACGCAGTACGCCGAGGCGAAGGCGCAGGCGAGCTTCATGCGCGTACCGGTCCGTATCGAGGAATCATTTTCGTACGCCAGCGTGAACGGCCCCGAAGCCATGCCCGCGCTGAAACCGCCGCCACGCTCGGTCTGGGACTCGCTTTTCGGCGGTGACACGACGTCCTACGACTCCCTCACCCGGGAGGAACGCCGCGCCAGGAACCGGGCGGTTGCGCGCGCGGCGGGCGACGCGGCTGAACGCCGGGCGCGCCGGCGGGAACAGGAATGCGCCGCCACGGGCTCGTACACGCGCGCCTGGGATCGATACGAGGGCGCGCTGCAGATGAACGTCCGCGTCCCCTGCGACTCGACGGTCCTGCTCACATCGCCCGATCTCTCCGCGTCGATCTACGACTCGGGTGAGGACATTTTCGGCTCAGGCGAACGGGATGAATTGCTCAAGGCACTCGACTTTTCGCTGCAATCGGCATGGTCACCGCGTCCGTTGACGTACCAGTACGGGCTCCCGATGACCCGGTACAACCGTGTCGAAGGGCTCTCGACGGGGATCGCGGCCTCGACCGAGCTCGGGAAGGGATACGCGATCGACGGATCGGCCAGGATTGGCGCCGGAGACTGGTCGCCTAACCGCGAGCTCGGGGGATCCCGCAGCAACGTCCGTACCATGTGGCGGCTGGCCGGTTACCGGCGCCTGGCGGTGGTCAGCGACTGGGGAGCGCCGCTGTCCTTCGGCGCCGGGCTCGGCGCGTTCCTGTTCGGCCGGGATGATGGATTCTACTATCGGAGCGCGGGACTCGACCTCACCAGGTCCATCTCCGACGGGAGCCTGACGACGCGGTTCTTCGCCGAACATCACAGCGAAGCCGAGGTGACGACGGCGTTCAGCCTCGCGCACGCCATGGGAACCGGAACGGAGTTCACGGAGAACATCGTTGCCACGCGGGGCAATGTGGCCGGTCTCGCGATCCGTGATGTTCGAAGTGCCGGCCTCGATCCCCAGGGGTGGCGCGCGTTCAGCGAGTTGCGCCTCGAGGGTGGGCTGTTTGATCCGGGTGCCGACAGCGTGGACGGCGGGCTGTACTCGCGAGCTGCCGTCGACCTGACGGTGTCGCGCGGGTTCGGTCAGCGAGTAGCTGCGTCGTTGACGGTCGGCGCCGGCATCTCCGACCAGGCGCCGGTGCAGCGACAGTTCCTGCTCGGCGGAACCGAAACCGTCCGCGGTCAGCGTCCCGGGACGCAAGGCGGGGAGACGTATTGGCTCTCGAGACTGGAGATCGGTCGCGGAATAGCCGCCGCTCGTGGTGTCGTGTTTGGCGACATCGGATGGGCCGGTCCGCGCTCGATGTGGAGCCATCCGGGCCGCCCGATGTCCGGCGCTGGTGTGGGAATGTCGTTCATGGACGGCCTGGTCCGCGCCGATCTTGCCCGCGGTATTTACCCGAGCAAGCGATTTCGCTTCGATCTTTACCTCGAAGCGAGATTCTAGCGGCAACAGGGCCGCACCAATACTCGGTTCAGGTAACCAATATCCAACCACCAATTCTCGACCTATGTTTCGCCTCGTCCCTCACCTGAGAGGCGGAAAATGTGGAAGGACTTCAAGGCATTCCTGGTCAAGGACAACATCATCGGACTGGCGATCGCCGTCATCCTTGGCCTGGCGTTGAACAAGCTGGTCACATCGGTGGTCGATGACGTGATCATGCCGGTCGTGAACCTTGCCACAGCCGCTACCGGTGGGAACTGGAAGGACTGGTACATCCCGCTGACTTCAGCCGGAGCCGATGGGCCGAAGATGCTGATCGGCAACATCATCGGGAACGTGATCAACTTCCTCGTGATCGGCTTCGTATGCTATTCGTTTGCGAAAGCATTTGTTAAGCCGAAGCCGGCGGCTTGAGGATCGGATTACTGGGGCTACCAGTTTGTTCAGTCGTTCAGAGTCGTAGCGTGATTCTGCACCATGCTTTCACCGCCAAGGACGCCGAGAACGCCAAGGTTGCGCGACGTCAGGTCGGCGAGGTGAGGCTGCAGGAAATGGGGGACCACGTTTTTTCGACCGCGTCTCGATGTGTTCCAGACCTGATGGTGTGACCTCGGCGTCACTTGGCGTCCTTGGCGGTTTGTCTTTCGCGAATCACTCATCCACCCACATCAAATAGCGTGAACCTCAAAGGGTAATTCGACCCTCCGACACCATTACTGTCGCCCCGCCCACGCGCACGGCCGTTATGCGGCCGGCGGCGCGATCCGCCTCGAGTTCAATGAGGCTTGGCCGGCCCATCTCGTAGCCCTGTTCCACCACCCAGCGCAGTGCCCCGTCGCCCGACGCGCGATCGCCGAGGTAGCCGCCTAACGCTGCGCAGGCGCTGCCGGTCGCCGGGTCTTCGGCGATGTTGATCCCCGGGGCGTACATCCGGGCGCGCACGTCGTGACGCGGGTCTTCCGGGTCTAGGGCGAAGATCATCACCATCTCGCCGGGCGTCTTCATCAGGTGCCGCTGGTGCAGGTCGAGGTTGATGCGCGACTTCGCCACCACGGTCCGGTTCCGGACCGGTACGAGCCCGAACGGTGTCCCGCACGAGACCACCTGCGCCGGCCAGCCGTCGTCGAGCAGGTCGTTCTCATCGATGGACAGGATGGCCGCCAGCGTTGCCGGCGGCGGCATCGGGGCGACGACTTCCGGCAATTGTGCCACCGCGAACTGGCAGTGCACGGGCTGGCCGTCCTTCGAGCGGATGACGACCGGGATCGGCCCGACTTTCTCTTCGAGCACGATCCGCGTTTCGGGTCCTGTCAGCTCGATCTCGCCGAGGGCAGCCAGGGCATGCGCCGTCCCGACCGTCGGGTGACCGGCAAAGGTCAGCTCACCGCCGGGGGTGAAGATGCGCACATAACGAGTGTTCGCCGGATCTCGAGGCGGCAGAACGAACGTCGTTTCCGAGTAATTGAACTCGCGCGCGATCGACGCCATCTGCTCGTCCGACAGCCCGCGCGCGTCGGGCAGCACCGCGAGCTGGTTGCCCCCGAATCGGACTTTCGTGAAAACGTCGCAGGTTACGAAGCGGTAAGAGGCCATAGTGTGGGACAGTGGTTGGTGGTTATCGGTACTGGGTACCTGTAACTCAATACTGGTACTCAGTACCAATAACCACTAACCACCACCAGTTACTCCGCCGCCAGGAACGGATACCGATAGTCCGTCGGCGGTACCAGCGTTTCCTTCACGCTGCGCGGGCTCACCCAGCGCATCAGGTTCCACTTCGAGCCCGCCTTGTCGTTCGTGCCCGATGCCCGGGCGCCGCCAAACGGCTGCTGGCCCACCACGGCGCCCGTCGGCTTGTCGTTGATGTAGAAGTTGCCGGCCGCATTCCGGAGCCGTGTCGACGCCTCGTGGACCGCCGAGCGGTCGTTGGCGAACACCGCGCCGGTCAGCGCGTACGGCGACGTCTCGTCCACGATGCCTAACGTCTCGCTCCACTTCGCGTCGTCGTAGACCCACACCGTCACCACCGGGCCAAAAATCTCTTCGCACAGCAGCCGGTAGTCGGGCGACGGCGCCTCGACCAGCGTCGGCTCGATGAAATAGCCCGTCTCCCCCTGGGCGTTGCCGCCGGCGATCACCCGCGCGTTCTGCTTCGCGTCGGCCAGGTAGCCGCTGATCTTGTCGAACGACTTCTGGTCGATCACCGCGCCCATGAAGTTCCGGAAGTCGCGGACGTCTCCCATCCGGATGTCCTCGATGATGCCTACCGTGCGGTCGCGGACCTCGTTCCACATCGACTTCGGGATATAAGCCCGGCTCGCCGCCGAACACTTCTGCCCCTGGTACTCGAAGCCGCCACGCGCGATCGCCACCGCCACCGCCTTCGGGTCCGCCGATGGATGCGCGATGATGAAATCCTTGCCGCCGGTCTCGCCCACGATGCGCGGATAGGTTCGGTACCGGCCCATGTTCGCGCCGATCGTCTTCCACATGCTGTTGAACACGCCCGTGCTGCCGGTGAAGTGCACGCCGGCCAGGTCATGGCTGTTCAGCACCTTCTCGCTGATCATCACCGGGTCGCCCGGCACGAAGTTCACGACGCCCGGCGGCAGTCCCGCCTCCTGCAGCAGCTTCATCACGTAGTAGGCCGAGAGCATCGCACTCGATGCCGGCTTCCAGATCGCGACGTTCCCCATGAGCGCCGGCGCGGTCGGCAGGTTGCCGCCGATCGTCGTGAAGTTGAACGGCGTTACCGCGTACACGAACCCTTCGAGTGCCCGAT
>CAMPKM010000247.1 GCA_946887155.1 uncultured Gemmatimonadota bacterium | reverse complement strand
CATCTCCATGCACGCGAGCACCAAATATCTCGGTGGCCATACCGATGTCATGGGCGGGCTTCTCATCGCGCGGAAGGACGATGAATTCGCCGCGCGCCTGCGAACCGTCCAGGCGACGGCCGGGGGGATCGCGGCGCCATTCGATTCGTGGCTTGTCCACCGTGGATTGAAGACGCTCGCGTGGCGGGTCCGGGCTCACACGGAAAATGCCATCGCGGTTACGACATTCCTGGCACAACATCCGCGAGTGAAAATCGTTCATTACCCGGGATTGGCATCGCACCCGGGTTACGATGTTGCCACGCGTCAGATGCGACTGTCTGGAGGCATGGCGTCCTTCGAGGTCAAGGGTGAGCGTGCCGCGGCACTGGCGGTGGCCGCTCAGTGCCAGCTGTTCACGCGGGCCACGAGCCTCGGCGGCACCGAAAGCCTCATCGAACATCGAGCATCGATCGAAGGTCCGGGCAGCCGCGCACCCGAAGGTCTGTTGAGACTCTCCATCGGGCTCGAACATCCTGACGACCTGATTGAAGATCTCGAGCGCGCTCTTTCCTGATGCTCCCGGAAAACGGAACGGTGGTGCCGGGTTCGGGTACACCCGCCGCGACCCGGATTTCAATGCGTCAGACGCCGCACTCCATTCGTGCTGGCAGTCGTCCGGGAACGTCACCCGTGAAGTGTCAGAGACACCGTGTATTTTCCCCAGGAACACAAGTCCGGGATCAGCAACCGTGAAGCGAACTATTCTAGCGGCCGTCCTCCTCGCGAGCGCCGCGTGCAAGGATTCACCGACCGGAGTCGAGCCTCAGGAGCCGGCGGTCGTCGCTGTGACAACGCCACAGACGGTCCTCGTGGTGGGAGGGTCCGTCACGCTCGTCGCGAACGTCTTTGATGACCAGGGCGCGAAGATCGAAAACGCGCAGGTGGTCTGGACCAGCCTCGATCCCGAGGTCGCGAGTGTCTCCGGTTCGGGCGTGGTGACCGGCATCTCGACCGGTGAGGTCACCATCGAAGCAGACGCGTCAGGCAAAAAGGGGTCGGTTTTCCTTACGGTCGATCCTGATCCCTGCACGAACCCGATCAACCTGGCGGTGGGTCAGGTGCGCATGCTGTCCGGCCCCGACGCCGTCGCCTGCATAACGCTGGCGCCGACGTCCGGCTCCTCGGACTTCCTGTTCATCACCGCGAATGCCACGCAGGCGCAGGACAACACGGCGTTCTACTCGGTGCTGTTGACGGGTAACCCGGCGGCCGCGGCCGAAGCGACTCGCCAGCTCCTGTTCGACCCGCAGGAGTTCCTGCAGATGCAGGCGATGGCACAGGTGGACGCCATCGAGGGACGGCTGCGCGCCCAGGGACAGGAACTCTTTCGCCGGGTTCGGCCTGCCTTCCGGGGCGGCGGGCCATTCAAGCCGAGTGCGTCGATGTCGGTCTCCAGCGCTATCGCGGTCGAGGGTGATACCATCACCCTTCGTGTTCCGGACATCAATGCGTCGAACCTCTGCCTGACGTACCGGGAAGTCCGCGCCGTGGACAACCAGACGCCGGCCCACCCGACGATCGTGCAGGCCGTGTCCTCACCCACGAACGGGTTCAGCGCGACCGACTTCAGCGAAATCGGCAACGAGTTCGAATCGCTCCTCTATCAAGCGACCCGCGCGTACTTCGGCAACGAGACGGACCGGAACGCGGATGGTCGCGTGACCATTCTCTACACGCCTGAGGTAAACAAGGCGACCCCGTCGGGTTCACCCGGCTTCGTGGCCGGCTTTTTCTGGCCCGGTGACCTGGTGAAGAAGTCGGAGTACCAGGCGATCGGCGATCAATGCCCGCAGACCAACGAGCAGGAAATCTTCTACATGCTGGTGCCCGATCCCGCCGGGACCATCAACTCGAATGAGCGCTCGGTGGCCGTGGTCAAGCAGAACACGCGCGGCACGATCGCGCACGAATTCCAGCACATGATCAACCAGGGCATCCGCCTGCTGAATCCCGCCGTGGACAGCGCCGAGACCACCTGGCTGAATGAAGCACTGTCGCACATGGCCGAAGAGGTCGTCGGGCGGACGAAGCACGGTTTCTCCGACTTCGAGCGCCTGTCCTTCTCCGACGTGAATCCGCCGGGTCCACAGGACGACTACAACGCGTTCTTCCGCCAGAACCTGGCGCGGTATCGGAGCTGGATGCAGCGGCCGGACACGTCCTCACCGACGTCGCAGGCGGTCGGCCGGCAACTGGCGCCCCGAGGCGCTGCCTGGATGTTCCTTCGTTATGCAACGGACTTCCATAGCAACAACAACATGAAGGCGTTCCTGAAGAGCGTCGTCGCGGGGCCGGATATCGGCCTGCGCAACCTCCTGCAGCACGCCAACGGCGCCCAGTTCGATGACCTGCTGAGTGGCTGGCTCATCAGCCAGTTCACCGACGGGCTGAACATTCCGAACCTGCCTCCGCGCTATCGCATGGCGAGCTGGGACGTGAGAGACGTGATGACCGGCGTGAACGGCAGCACGTTCCCGCTGAAGGTGACGCCGCTCCCGGCCAACGTCGACACGAAATCGATTTCGGGATCGGGCAACTACTTCCGCCTGACGAGGGTCGGCGCGTCGCCCGAAACCACGTTCCGCATGGTGGCACCTTCGGGTTCGATATTGAACGTTCCGGGTGCACGCGTGTACGTTGTTCGTATTGGTTAGGCAGCGAAGCGGGGAAAGGGAGAGGGCCCGGGCAATCCAACCCGGGCCCTTCTCTTTTGCCCCAGTCCCGGGATCAGCCCGCTAGCTGTCGCGCAGTGCCGCCATCGGCGTTTCCCGGAACACGTCGCGGCCCGCCAGGAGTCCGATCGAGACGGTCAGCGCCAGCATCAGCACCGCAATGGCGGCCGCTTCGGCATACACAGGTTCGAAAGGCCGCTCGAAGACGAAGCGCAGCAACAGCCACGCGCCGCCGAAGGCGAGCACCATCCCCGCCAGGCTCCCCAGCACCCCGAGCAGCGCATATTCGCTGAACAGGATCCGCGAGATCTGCCGGCGCGTGGCACCTAACGTCTTGAGCAGCACACCTTCCCGCACCCGGTCGCGTCGCGTCGCCGACACGGCCGAGAAGAGCACCGGGACCGCCATCGCCAGGCTGAAGATGGCGAGGAACCGGATGGCGGTCGTGGCCCGGGCCGAAATCTCCGCCACCGTCCGCCTGACGAGCGAGAGGTCGAGGCTCGCGACGTTCGGGTAGCCGCGCACGACGTCGCGCTGCAGCGCCGCGATCGCCGAATCGTCAGGCGCCATCACCAGCGCTGCCCACGTCTTCGGCGCGCCCTCGAGGGCCGACGGTTCGAAGACCGCGAAGAAATTCAGCTCGAAGCGCTGCCAGTTCACCTCCCGGGTACTGGTCACCACCGTGGGGACTTCCAGCCCCTGGACATTCCAGGTGACGGTATCGCCCAGTGCCGCCCCCATCGCTTCCGCCACCTCGAGTTCGAGCGAGACCTGCGGGATGCGCCCCGGCGGAGTCGGTAGTTCCCCGAACCACGTCCCGGCGGTGAGTTCTTCGGTGCCGGTCATCTCGCTCCGGTACGTCGAGCGGTACTCGCGCCGCAGCGCCCACGGGCTCTCACGGCTGGTGGTATCGCCGAGGATTTCCGCGACCGGACGCCCGTTCAGCGCTGCGACGCGCATCGTGATGATGGGAACTCGCGCCACGTATTCCCGCTGCTGCGACTTCACCACGGAGTCGATGCCCGGCATCTGATCGTCCTGGATGTCGAAGAAGACCAGGTTGCCGCGCGAGTCCATCTCCGCCTGGCGGAACGTCGCCAGCAGGTTCGACTGGACGAGGAACAGCGTCGTGATCAGGAAGGCGCCAAAACCCAGCGACAGCACCACGCTCCGCGTCTGGTTCCCGGGACGGTAGAGATTCGCCACGCCCTGGCGAACCACATACGGCCACCCGGCGCGAATGGCCTTTCGCGCGGCCAGCGACAGCACCGCCGCGCTGGCGGCCAGCACGACCAAAGCCCCCGCGATGCCGCCGCTGAAGGCAAAGACCTCCTCGACGTCCTCGGCGCGCGTCGCGGAAAGCCCGACGACCGATGCCGCCACCAGCACGTTGACCGCCACCCGCGTGGGGTCGCGCCACCATTTGCGTGCCGGCGATCCATCGTCGGTTCTGCGCAGCGCCTGGAGTGGTGACACGCGCCGGAGCGCGATCAGCGGCCGGAGCGCAAACGCGAGTGCGATCCACAGCCCCAGCAGCATGCCCATGCCAATGGCGCGTGGCTCGAGCTGAACCGACACGTCGACCGGCAGCACGTCGTCGAGCACACCCGGCAGCAGGAACTGGATGCCGATGCCTAACGTCGCGCCGATGGCCGCGCCGACCAGGCCCATGACGGCCGCCTGCGTGATGTAGATCGTCATGACCTGGCGTGTGGTCGCGCCCAGGCAACGGAGGATGGCGACCGTCTCGATCTTCCGCATCACCCAGGCGTTCACCCCGCTGGCCACGCCGACACCGCCCAGCAGCAGCGCGATGATCCCGACGAGTCCCAGGAAGTTGGAGAGCTCCTCGATCCCCTCGGTGATGTTCTCTTCCTGCTGGTTGATCGTGCGCGCCCGGAGTTGCGTCGAATCGAGCCGCGCATCCATGGACTCGACCAGTGCGTCCGGGTCGCCGGTGTACTTCCCGTACGCGTCGTACTCCCCGCGACTGCCCGTGATCAGCAGCCTGGTCGCGGCCATGTGCTGTTCGGAGATGAACAGGCGCGGCGCCATGGCGCCGGCGATCCCCGGGTCACCGGGCACCTGCTCGAGCTGCCCGATGACCTCGAACGTCTGGTAGCCTAACGAAATCGTGTCGCCGATGCGCGCGTCGAGCCCGATCATCAGCGCGGGATCGAGCAGGGCCGAGCGCCCCTCGTGCACGCGCTCCCATTGGCCCGGTGGGCGGGTCGTGATCGCGCCGTAGAGCGGATAACCGGTCCCGACGGCGCGCACCTGGGCGAGGCGGGTCGCGTTCGTGCGGGGTGCGTATGCCATCGAGGCAAAGGCGGTCGCTTTCGTGACCGTCACGCCCTGCGCCCGGAACTCATCGAGGACCGAATCGGTGGCGGGCGTCCAGCCATTTCGTACGGAAAAGACGATGTCGCCGCCGATCAGCGCCCGCGACTGCTCCCGCACGGATCGCGTGATGTTGCCCGCGAACGAATCGATCGCGACCAGTGCCGCAACGAAACGCAATGCCGTCGAGTCCCGGACCAGGAGT
>CAMPKM010000246.1 GCA_946887155.1 uncultured Gemmatimonadota bacterium | reverse complement strand
GAGGGACGGAGCAGGGACGGAGCAGGGACGGAGCAGGGACGGAGGAGGGACGGAGGAGGGACGGAACCGACTCCGTCCCTGCTCGAAAATGGCGCTGGGGCACCACCAAAGACGAGTGGCTCCCCGCCCGCGTTGCTGGATCCGTCAGCCGATCTCCCCACGCTTCGCCATTCGCGATGCCAGGTCCGCCGCCCGGAAGGCCAGTGCCTGGATCGTCAGCGTGGGCTGCCCCCGGCCCGACGTCACGAACGAGCTGCCGTCCACGATGAACAGGTTCGGCACATCGTGCGCCCGGTGCGACGCGTTCACCACCGACGTTCCGGCGTCGTTCCCCATCCGGCACGTGCCTAACAAGTGGACACCGCTCCCCGGATCATCACCCGGCGGCTGTCCCCACGTATTCGTCGCACCGGCTGCCTTCAACAGCTCGATCCCCCGGTCGAACATGTGCCGGTACAGCTTCAGGTCCTCCTCATGCTCTTTGTACGTCGCACGGATCGCCGGCAGTCCCCAGCTATCCTTCACCTCGGGATCGAGGTCCAGTGCGTTCGTTGCCACGGGAAGTTGCGTGGTATGGCCCCAGCATTGCGACGCCCGGCTGTGCAGTCGCTGGACCAATCGCTTGAAGTCCGATCCCCACTGCGGGCCATTCGGCGGCGTGTTCAACGACGCAACCAGCGGTGGAAACGGGTAGCGGAAATCGAAGCCTCCACCGCCGTAGAAGCCCTTGTCGTGCAGCTCGTAGGTGTCGAGCACGATCCGCGTCACCGGAGCGCCCTTCCAGCCATTCACCTCGTGCTCGAATTCGGCGCCGCCAGCGGTGTTGCCATTGAACATGAGGTGCTTGCCCACCATGCCGCTGCTGTTCGCCAGCCCATCGGGGAATCGGGTCGTCTCTGACATGAGCAGCAAACGCGGCGTTTCGGCGCCGTTTGCGCAGAGGAATACCGCACGCGCGCGCTGGCGGATCTCGCGGCGATCACGATCGAAATACACCACGCCAGTCACGCGACCGCTGTCGTCTGTTTCGACCTGCCGCACCTTGCACTCCGTGCGAAGCTCGCAACGGCCGCTGGCGATTGCTTCGGGCACCATCGTGAAATTCGTTCCCGACTTGGCGCCCCATTCACAACCGAAGAACCAGCAGAAGCCGCAGTTGTGGCAACCTTCCCTGCCCTTGTACGGCCGCGAAGCAATGGCCATGGGAGCCGGAAACGCCTGGATACCCAGCTTCTTCGCCGCGACTTCGAGCAGGACGCCAGGACCGGTGACGGTGAGTGGCGGCAGCGGGTACTGGCGTGAGCGTTTTCCTTCGGCCGGGTCGAGGCCACCCTGTCCCGACACACCAATGGCCCATTCGACGGCCGTGTAGTACGGCTCGAGGTCATCGTAGGTGATCGGCCAGTCGGCCATCGCCGCACCGGCGACGTTGCCCTTCCGTGAGAACTCGTTGAAGTCACCTGGGCGGAAGCGCCAGTAGTTGGCGGAGTAATGCATGCTGCTGCCGCCGACCGCCGTCGCATACTGCAGGAAGTACCGTTGCTCGGCCTTCTCGTCCGGATTCTTTCGCCAGGTCTGTATGTGGGCCGGAGGCGTGTTGCAGTGTTCGTTGTTGAAGACGGTGCTGAGCTCGTCGTGCTTGAAATCGGCGCGATTGTACTGGCGGCCTTGCTCGAGGAGAACAACGCTGTGGCCGAGCCGCGTCAATTCGCGCGCAACCGAACCGCCGGCCGCGCCTGACCCGACCACTACGAAGTCGACGGCCTCGTCGGGCCGGTAACGTCGCTGGTTCCCCTGACCTGCCTGACGACTGTCGATGGCGATCATGCGTCCCCCCCGAGCAGCGAACGCCGGTTGGCCGGCTGATCGTACCAGCCGAACGGCGCGCGAAACTCCATCGCCGATTCCTGGCCAACGAGCTTCCATCCGACAAAGTCCTTGTTCCCGCCGTACGTCGGCAGCGAGAAAAAGCCGGCCAACGAGGCGAAGCGCATCTGTCCGAAGAATGGCGTCTGCTCGATGCTCTTCAGGACGTCATCCTGCTGGGCGGGTGTCAGCGCCGACAGCCGCGTCTGGCCGGGGACCTTGGCGGAGACGTCCCGCTCGAGCTTGGCCAAACCCTCGGTGAACGCAGGCAACTGGTCCTTGGCGAACGTGGAGAGCGCTCGATCGATGAAATAGATCACACCAGCCTCGCGGGCCCCCGGCGTTTCATCGGTCGGAATGATTCGACTCGCGAATGCTTCGAGTTCGGTCGCCTGCGCCTGCGTCAGCGTGCTGAAGGAAGGCTGTGTCTGTTGCAACTGGTGCGAGGCGTGCCTGACGGCATCGGCTCGCTCTTCAGAATCAGCCAGAAGCCAGACGGCGCCCAGCGACCCCACGGTGGCAACGAAATCGCGGCGGGAGAATGCGTCAGGCATGCGGTCCTTGGGATGCTGGGTGAAGCGGAGAAGCTACGGTGCAAGGGGCAAAGCGCAAAGCTTCCAGACTTCGAAGCGCGAACGAGGGCCGCCTGCACAGCGCGAACCGTTTCGCTCTACGCCGATGCCTGTCCGGCGAGTGCGATGATTGCCT
The DNA here is from genome assembly GCA_946887155.1 of uncultured Gemmatimonadota bacterium. The sequence continues at coordinate 2,696 of CAMPKM010000246.1, read as the reverse complement.
TCCACTCATCGGGCCGAACCGGAGAAACCGAGAGTCGTCCGATCCTCAGCAGCGCCATGCCTGCCAGGTCCTTCTGTGCCCTCAGCTCGGGCAGCGTCACCGGTCGCCGCAACGCGCGTACGGCGCGAAGGTCGACCATGAACCAGTCGGGATTTTCCGGATCCGACCCCTCGTCGTAGTGCGGGTCGTTGGCGTCGAGCGCGGTGTGATCGGGATACCCTTCACGCACCACTTCGCAGATGCCGACGATGGCCGGCGGGTCGGCGTTCGAGTGATAGAAGAACACCTGGTCACCCAGCTTCATGCCGAGCCGGAGGAAATTGCGCGCGGTGTAATTCCGGACCCCATCCCAGTGGGTCGTGCGATCGGGCTTCGTCATGAGGTCGTCGAACGAAAAGACCCCGGGCTCCGACTTCACCAGCCAGAAGGCCTTCTCTCCGCGCCCGCGTGGTTCAAACACCCAGTCCCAGGCACCGCCTTCCTTCGGTTTCTTCGAGGCTTTGTCCTGGCCGCGTCCCGCAGCCGGCTTTTTTCGCTTGGCGGCCACGGACTATGGCCGTCCCTGCTGCATGGCCTCGCGCTGGCGCACCTCGATCGGCTCGGCAGCCGGACTGCCTAACGCGCGCTGCCCCTCCGTGAACACGCGGGTGACATATCGCTGCCCTTCCCCTACGCGCTCGAGTACCACCGCCACGGCATCAACGGACTGCTCGAGCCGGTTCAGTCGGTCGGTCAACTCGGCGGGCATTCCCACAGCCGGTGCTGCCGCGGGACGCTTCCACAGCCGGCGCGCCTGCGCGATGGCCAGCGGCATCAGGACCAGAAAGATGACCATGCCGCCCAGGAACCATGCTTCTTCGGGCGGACCGGTGCGCGGAACAATTGGACGCGGGGGTTCGTAGGTCGCACCCGGAACCGCGGCGGCCTGCGCGACCTGCTGGTCAGCCGCGGCGATCTGCTGGTCGAGTCCAACGATGCGTGCGTCGGTCTCCTTGAGCCGGGCTTCGATGCCCGCCCGATCCACGGGCGACAACGGAGTCTGGCCTTCCCTCGTCGTGAGCTGGTCCTGGAGCTCCTCGCGTTGATCCTCGGCACGCTCGAGCTGATTACGAAGCTCGGAACGATGCGCGCGCGCGGCCTCGAGCATCTGTGCCGCGGTCGGCGGTCCACTGCCCGGCGCGCCCGGGGCGGGAGCGGGAGGAGCGACTTGCGTAGGAGCGGGAGGAGCGACTTGCGTAACGGGAGACTGCACGGGGAGGTGTTGGTTGCAGGTTGCTGCTTGCTGGGTCTACTGCTTCTTGCGGGCCGTGGTGCTTCCTGCTGGCCCTGCTGCTAGTTGCTGGTCCTGGTGCTACTTGCTGGTCCTGATGCTTCCTGCCGGGCCTGGGTGCTGGTGCCCTGTTCTCCGTGCTTGGAACGTGCTCCGTAGAGCCCCCCTCGCGCCAGTGCACCCATGCACCTGAAAGGAGCCCGGTGGCCTTTGGCCTTTGGCCTGAAGACTGTTGCCAATGCGTGTGGTCTTCGGACTTTGAACTGACCTCTGCCCTTCACCCAACCAGCGGCTACAATCTCTCGATGCTGTTGAGCGACCTCTTCGATCTTTCCCTCAAGCAGCGCTCTGGCAACGTCGGATTGATCGTCGACGGGCCGGACGGTGCGACTACGTCACTCACATTCGGGGAAATCGACACCCGGGCGTCGAGGGTGGCGCATGCCTTGCGGCAGCACGGAATGGTGCCGGGTGATCGGATTGTCGTGCATCTCCCCAACGGCACGCCATTCCTCGACCTGTTCATCGCCTGCGTCAAGTCCGGATTCGTCTTCGTTCCCGTCAACATCCTGTACCGCGAGCGCGAGATCGCGCACATCGTGGCCGATGCCGATCCCGCCCTGGTCGTGACCTCGGCGTCGGGAATCGCTCTCTTTCCTGACCACGTCAGGGTGATCGATGCCGATGAACTCCTGCGGGAGTCATCACGGCTCGAACCGGCGGCGCCGAGGCCATCCCTCGATGGCGATGCACCCCTGGCGATCGTTTACACGTCAGGCACGACGGGCCGTTCGAAGGGTGCGGTGCTTTCGCACAACAACTTCCTGGCCAACACTGCCGCACTGGTGACCTGCTGGGGCATAACGAGTGCCGACCGGTACTTCGCGGCACTCCCGCTCTTTCACGTGCACGGCCTCGGGAACGGTGTCTGTTCGTGGCTGGCCACGGGCTGCTGCATGCGCCTGGTGGAACGCTTCGATGCCACACGGATCGGGCAATGGTTCGCGGCCTTCGAGCCGACGCTGTTCTTCGGCGTGCCGACGATGTACGTCCGGCTGCTCGAACTGCCGGCGGACGTGGCGCGATCGATCGGTGGGCGGATGCGCCTGTTCGTTTCCGGATCGGCGCCGTTGCCGGCGCACGTGCTCGAGGCCTTTCGTGAGCGGTTCGGGCACACGATCCTCGAGCGCTACGGGATGAGCGAGACGCTGATGCTGACGTCCAACCTGCTGTCGGGGGAACGTCGCGCGGGTACGGTGGGCTATCCGCTGCCCGGAGTGTCGGTATCGATTCGTGGCGCCGCCGGGGTTCGCATTGAACCCGGGGCGGTGGGAGATGTCTGGGTGAAGGGCCCCGCCGTGTTTGCCGGTTACTGGCGCAATCCGGACGCCACCGCCACGGCCTTTCAGGATGGATGGTTCAGGAC
>CAMPKM010000245.1 GCA_946887155.1 uncultured Gemmatimonadota bacterium | reverse complement strand
TCGCCAGCGCGCAGGAGACCGTCGACGGCGCGAGCGATCTCATCGAGGCAACCGACAGGCTGTCGCGCAAACTCCGGGAAAAGATCGGCGAATCGCTCAAGCAGGTGCGCGCCGATCCGCCGCTGGCGCAGGTCACGACCTCTTCGCTCGAGGCGCTGAAGAAATACGCCGAGGGTGTGCGGGCGAACGACGTGGAGGCCGATTTCGCCAAGGCGGTCCGTTCGCTCCGGGAAGCGGTCGCGATCGATTCCATGTTCGGGATGGCGTATCGGAAGCTCGGTATCGCCATGAACAACGCCAACGGTCTGGACGTTCTTCGGAGTACGGTGGCGGAACGCCGCGCGGTATTCGACAGGGCGTATGAGTTCCGCGATCGGATGACGGAGCGGGAGCGGCTTTTCGCAACCGCCGGCTACCACGCATCGGGGCCACACCTGGATCGCGCACTTGCCGTCGAGGCGTATGAAGCGCTGCTGCGTCGTTATCCGGACGAAGGACCCGCTCTGCAGAACTTTGCCGGGATCCTCGAGGGGCGTCAGGAATTCGCACGCGCCGAGTCGTTGTATCTGCGGCGCATCGAGCTGGATTCGACCGTACAGTTCGCGCCGTTCAACATCATCTTCGCGCAACTGAGCCAGGGAAAGATCGACGCAGCCAGGGCAAGTCTGGCGCGCGCCGCACGGCTTTTTCCGGGTCAGGGGCGCATTAGCCTCGGCGAGGGGGCGATCGCTTACCAGGAAGGGCAGGTGGACTCGTTCCTTGCGATCGGACAGCGGATTCGAAATGACACGATCCAGGCTGTCCGTGACGTCATCATGCTTGCGTTCACGGACATCAGTCGCCGGCACGGGAAGCTTGCTGAAGCGCAACGACAGTTGACCGAATATCGCGCCGCGTTTTCGCGCCCTGAAAGTCAGGAGAAGCTGCTGGACTCCCTCGACGTGCTCAGACCCGCGCTGTGGTTCTTCGATCGACCTGAAGAAATGGCGCGCCGCCTGGATACGTCTCTGCGTTTATACCCTCCCGGCGGGATGCAGCCCGATGCACGGCCCTATCAGCAACTCATCGCGGCGTATGCCGCCGCGGGCAGGGCAGACAAGGCACGCGAGCTGCTCACGGCATTCGAAGGGGAAGCACGCGATACGGTGCAACAGCGTCTGCGCCGCTGGGCGTTCGAACTGGCGAGAGCACGGATTGCGATGGCCGCTGGGAAGTATCGAGACGCGATCGATCTGTTCCGTGCGTCCGACCGGCAGCCTGACGGCCCGAGGAGGGCATGCCAGACCTGCAGCGATCCGGAAATCGGACTGGCATTCGACAGGATGGACCAGCCGGATTCTGCGATCGTCGTGTACGAGCACTACCTGAAAACACCTGATCCACTGCGTTGGGAACTGGACGGCTGGGAGCTTGCGCGCATTCTCCGGCGCCTCGGCGAGCTGTATGAGGCCAAGGGAGACCGGCAGAAGGCCATCGAGTATTACCAGCGCTTCGTCGCTGAATGGAAGGACGCCGATCCGGAACTGCAGCCGCGCGTCAGGGAGATCCGGCAGCGGCTCGCGCGCCTGACTGATCCCGAGCGCAAATAGCGCCGCGAAGCGCGTTCAGAACGTTGCTCACCAGTCGATACTTGAACCGATGGCTCTTCAGATACGTCCGGCAAATCTGCGCGACGTCCCGGCGCTGGTCGCGCTCATGACATCGTTTTACGCCGAGGCCGACTTCCCGCTCCCCGCCGCGCCGGCGGCGCGCGCCTTCGAGGCGCTGCTCACCGACCCCCGACTCGGTGGCGCGTGGCTCGCGGAACGTGAAGGAACTCCGGTGGGCCATGCGGTTCTCACCGCGTGCTTCAGCATGGAGTACGGCGGACTGCGCGCGTTCATCGACGACCTGTACGTGCGCCCCGAGGCGCGCGGGCGCGGGGTGGGTGCGGCACTCCTGGCCGCGGCACGTGACTCCGCCATGACTCGCGGCGTACGGGCGCTGCATGTGGAGGTAGGCGTGGAGAATGCGACGGCGCGGCGACTCTATTCGCGCGCCGGCTATTCCGACAGCGGACATCTCCTCCTGACTCTCCCGCTCGCGCCGCCAGTCCACGCTACCTGACGAATCGCAGAGATGAATCGGTCGCGCGTGCCACAGAACGACTCCCTGTTCGATCGCATCGACAACGCTGCGAGGATCATCCAGGCTCGAACCGACATCGAGCCGCGGGTCGCGATTGTTCTCGGGACGGGACTCGGAGGGCTCGCCGGCCGCATCGAGTCGCCGGTCGTCATCGACTATCGTGACATTCCCGGTTTTCCGCTGTCAACCGTGGAGTCACACGCCGGCCGGTTGCTGCTGGGACACATGTCGGGTTGCCCGGTGGTGGCAATGCAGGGCCGGTTTCATCTCTACGAAGGCTACACGCTCGAGCAGGCGACTTTTCCGGTGCGCGTCATGCGGCGGCTCGGCGCGCATACGCTCATCGTTTCGAATGCCTGTGGCGGCATGCACCCCGAGTGGCAGGCCGGCGACCTGATGCTGATCGCCGATCACATCAACCTGCTCGGCGACAACCCGCTCATCGGGCCTAACGATGACCGGCTTGGTCCCCGGTTTCCCGATTGTGGCGCGCTCTATGACGGCGGCTTGCGCGCACTCGCCAGGCGCGTGGCGTCGGAGCAGGGGACCGTGCTCCGCGAAGGTGTCTACGTGGCGGTCGCCGGTCCCAACCTCGAGACGCGGGCGGAGTACCGCATGCTCCGCACGATCGGCGCGGACGTCGTCGGGATGTCGACGGTGCCGGAGGTGCTGGTCGCCGCGCACGGCGGCATGCGCATCCTCGGCATTTCGATCATCACGGACATGTGCATCCCGGAAACGCTCGAACCGGCCAGTCTCGAAAAGATCCTCGCCATTGCGGGAAGCGCCGAGCCGAAACTGACGTCGCTGGTGGCCGGCGTCGTCGCCGCGATCTGATTCTTCGCCCGATCCATTGTTCTGCGGTATGCGCGGGCGAGGATAGCACTAGGGCATTTCCGGAACGCCAAACTCAACGGTGTCGTTGTTAGAATTGATGCGTTCGCCTTCGCGTCGTCCGGGCGCGTGCCGATTGCCGTCTTATCGCGTCCCTGTTGCATGTTGTCCAGTCTTCTCCGCCGCGCGCCTCGTGACGCCCGTATGGCCCGGGAAAGAGCACGCTCGCTCGCCATACGCCTGGCGCACTTCCTCTTCGTCTGGTCGGGATTGCTGTTCATCCATGAGTGCGGCCACGCGCTGGTTGCCCGGTGGCAGGGTTACTCGATAGGCAGCATGACGATTGGCGCCGGTCCGGTCATCTGGCGCGGCACTGCTGCCGAAACGCCGGTGACGTTCCGACTCGTACCGCTGGCTGGAATCACTCGCGTCGCACCGCCCGCGCTTGACTCGCGCGCATCGCTGGCGGGCCGGGGACTCATGTTCAGCGCCGGGATCCTGCTGACGGCCGCGGCGGCGTTCGTCGTCGCTGGAGTCACCACCGGCTGGGAACGGATGTTCGGCCGTCGCTGCACCTGGGGACGGATGATCGTCGCGGACGCCATCGTGCTGAGCGTGTTCAACCTGCTGCCAGTGCCGCCACTCGATGGAGGGCGAGCCCTGCTCGACGCGTACGCAGCGCTCAGCGGCGCGCCACTGATGGGAAGCGCCCTGTTCTGGACGCAGGTGAGCGGCCTCGCCCTCGCTGTCCTGCCGATGACGATGTGGACGAAATGGACCACGCGAATCGACGCCGTGGCCATGAACTGGCGTGCTCCGAGTCCGCCTGGCCGGTATCGATAATTCTCCGCGTCGACTCGCGATCAACTCGGTTTTCGGCTGGTGAACTGATCGCGAAAAAATCTGGACCTGCGAAAAACGCCCCGGAAGCCGATGGCTCCCGGGACGATTCGTATCGAGCATTGCGGCTATGGCGTCCGGTTCGGGGGCGTCGTGTACCGGTCGGCATTGTCGATCCGGTCCACGTGGTCTCGCCGCCTCAGGCCGAGCAGGCCGGCGAGTCCGAGCAACCCGATCCAGCCCCAATCCATGTCGTCGTCGTCATCGTACATGTCATCAACGGCGGTACGGTCCTGCATTGAATCCATTGGTGTCTGCGCCGTCGCGACGGGCGCCACCGCGGTCCCGGCGACCACCAGGCCGGCGGTGAGCGCAGCATGACGGAAAATCCGGCGAAGTTCTGTTTCTCGCATACGACAGTCTCCCTCGAGGTTCGGTCGTGTCGTACACCGCTGTTTCAAAAGTGCGGCTCGTGCATAACGAGATTCGAACAGACTCCACCGTTGAAACACCGGGGCTAGCTGACGCGCTCGACCTTGACGATGACCTCGGAGTTGTCGCCGACCTTGCAGCTGAATCCGCCGGCGGCGTCGCCGTAGTGCACGTCCAGCGCCAGCGTCTCCGACCTCAGCAACTCTTCCCAGGTTCTGGCGGCCGCCAGGGCGTCGGCCGCGCCGCCAATCGTCAACCGGATGCGGTCACTGACATCGAGGCCTGCCTCACGACGCGCCTGTTGCACGGCGCGGATGACATCGCGGGCGAGTCCTTCTTCCGAGAGCTCCGGCGTCACCGTCGTGTCGAGGACAACGAAGCCGGCGTGCTCCGGCAACTCGGCCGCGGCGCCGGGGTCGCGCGACACGATCCGCCGCTCGAATTCACTCTCGAGCAGTTCGATGCCGGCCGCCTGCACCCGGCCTTCGGGCGTCAGGCTCCAGTTCCCGGCCTTCACGGCCTTGATCACGTCCTGGACCTGCTTGCCGAGGCGCGGGCCGGCGACCCGTGCGTTGACCGCGATTTCGGTCCGGCCGTGCGCCGCGACATCGGCGGTCATGTCGACGTGCTTGACGTTCACCTCGTCGCGGATGATGTCGGCGAACGGCGCGAGGTCAGCGGCGGCGCGCGTCGCCACGCGCAGGTGGTTGAGCGGCAGCCGGACGCGCAGCTTGTGCGCCATCCGGAGGCCTAACGCGGTCGAGCAGACGTCACGCACCTGGTCCATCACCTGGACCAGGGCGGCGTCGGCCGGCAGCTCGATCGCGCTGGGCCAGTCGGTCAGGTGAACGGATCGTTCGCCGGTCAGCCCGCGCCAGACCACCTCGGTCGTGAGCGGCAGGAGCGGTGCGGCCACCCGGCACGTCACCTCCAGGACCGTGTGCAGGGTGTCGATCGCATCGCGGTCACCGGACCAGAACCGGTCGCGCGACCGCCGGACATACCAGTTGGTGAGCGCGTCGAGGAAGTCGCGCACCGA
>CAMPKM010000244.1 GCA_946887155.1 uncultured Gemmatimonadota bacterium | reverse complement strand
CGCGAAGGGCGCCCAGAAGCCGCGCCGATCGATGCTCTTCGTGTGGCATGCTGGTGAAGAGGCCGGCCTCTGGGGCTCGAACTATTTCACCGCCAATCCGACCGTCCCGCGCGACTCGATCGTCGGCCAGCTCAACATTGACATGGTCGGCCGCGGTGGCGCGAACGACGTGACCGGTGAAGACCTCGACGGCAAGGAGCTCAGGGGTGGACCGGGTTACGTCCAGCTGATCGGCTCGCGCCGGTTGTCCACCGAGATGGGTGACCTGATCGAGAAGGTGAACGAGGAGAAGAAGTTCGGCCTCAAGTTCGATTACTCGATGGATGCCAACGGACACCCGCAGAACATTTACTGCCGGAGTGATCACTACGAATACGCCAAGTACGGCATTCCGGTGACGTTCATTACGACCGGCGGCCACGCGGACTACCACCAGGTGACCGACGAGCCGCAGTACATCGACTATCCGCACATGACGAACATTGCAAAGTTCATTTTCGAGAGCTCGATGCGGATCGCCAACCTCGACCATCGCCTGGTGGTCGACAAACCGAAGCCGGATCCGAAGGGAACCTGCATCCAGTAAGCGGATTCACGACAGCGATCCTCGTTCGGTGTTCGTAAGTCGGGGGCGGAGACGCGCGAGCGGTTCCGCCCCTCTGGTTCTTGCGCGAATTCCGTCAGCAAGCCACGCTTCCCGCCCCAGACTTCACCCAAACGACCATGCGCGCTCTCATCGTTACAGCCGCCGTTGCCGCCGTCGCCGGATACGCGTTCTCACAGGCCCGAACGACTCCCGCCGCTCCGGTGCCTGACGAGCACGCGGATCACAGTGCGCACGGGACCACTGGCTCAGTGGTCATCAACCCACAGCAGGCCGCGGCGATTCCCGCGTCGGCCGGGACTGCTACGCAGCGGATCGCTTCGTCGCCACGCCACGGCGAGTGGGTCTCGATCAAGGTTGGCGCGACCGACAGCGTGATGGCGTGGGTGGTCTATCCCGAGCGTTCAGAGAAGGCACCCGTCGTCATCGCGATTCACGAGAACACGGGCATCAACGTCTGGACGCGCAGCGTAGCGGACCAGTTGGCGGCGGAAGGCTTCATCGGGATTGCGCCGGACCTGACCACAATGGGCAAGACCGGTCCGGTGGAGGACGTGTCGGCGGATGTCGGCCGCCAGCTGATCCAGAAGGTGACGCCGGAGTTCGCCAATGCGGCGCTCGATGCGGTGGCGAAGTACGGCATGTCGCTCCCGGCGGCGTTGCCCAAATACGGCGTCATCGGTTTCTGCTGGGGTGGTTCGCGTTCGTTCTCGCACGCGACGCATGCGCCGACGCTTGGCGCGGCCGTCGTCTTCTACGGGTCGCCGCCTAACGCTGAGGAGATGGCGAACATCAAGGCCCCGGTGCTCGGCCTGTACGGCGGCGCCGACGCGCGCATCAACGCGACCATCCCCGCGGCCGATTCCGCTATGAAGCGCCTGGGGAAGTCGTACGAATTCCACATCTTCGAGGGAGCGGGCCACGGCTTCCTTCGCGGACAGGAGAACAGCGAGGCCAACGCCAAGGCGGCGCAGGAGGCGTGGCCGAAGGTGGTGAGCTTCCTCAAGTCGAAGCTCAACTAGGCGTCGGTTCGACATAGGCGGGGATTCAATGGGGTCAGACTCAATTGATGGCTCGATCCATCAATCGAGTCTGACCCCATTGCCCCATTGCCCCAATCGTCAATCGTCAATCGTCAATCGTCAATCGTCAATCGTCAATCGTCAATCGTCAATCCCTCCCCCCGCGCACCATGCTAGCTTGGGCATCAGAACCAACTACGAGGAATGACTGTGGAACGACAGGCTTCGGCCGTCTGGAACGGCACGCTCAAGGAAGGCAACGGGACCATGACAGCGCCCAGTGGTGTGCTTCGCGACGCGAAGTACACCTGGGGCCAGCGCTTCGCCGAAGATCCCGGGACCAACCCTGAAGAACTCATCGCGGCTGCACACGCCGGGTGCTTCTCGATGGCCTTCTCGGGCAAGCTCACCACCGCGGGGCATCCGCCCGAGCAGATCAACACCACCGCAACGGTAACGCTGGAAAAAACCGACGCGGGGATGACGGGGACCAAGGTGCACCTGAGCACCCGCGCCCGTGTCCCCGGGATCACCGCCGCCGCGTTCAACGAGCAGGCCGAAGCCGCGCGCGCGACGTGCCCCATCTCGCGCCTGCTGAACGCAACCATCACAGTGGACGCGACGCTCGAGTAATCGATCCCGGAGCAAGCGCGTATGCCGATGTCGAGAATCGTATTTCTGCTGCTGGCCGCAACCTCCGCGGTCGCCGGCGCCCAGGCCCGATACACCGGTCCCGAGGGCCGGCTGCGGGTCTCGCTCGCCCAGCAACCGTTCTCGCCTAACGGGACGTCCCGCGGACCGGCCACGATGGCCAACGGCGGGATCAGGGATACGCTGGCCCGGCTCAACGCCACCGTTCGCACCGCCGAGGCGGCGCTCACCGCCGTCGAGTCGACCGAATACGGCGGCTGGAAGCGGCTCGGGATGGCACTCGGTCACTTCGCCGATATCGTCAGGCAGAACGAAGCCGACGGGTATTTCACGGTCGGCCTGCTGGCGACCTGTCCGTCGATGCCGGGGCTGGTGGCGGGCCTGCAGAAGTCGGGCGAGGGTATCGAGCCGATCCGCATTGGCATGCTGTGGCTGGATGCGCATCCCGACATCAATACGCCGGAGACCACGCGCAGCGGGTCGCTGGGTGGCATGCCGGTCGCTGTCGCCACGGGCCGGGCGCTGCAACGCATGCGGCTCGATGCGGGGCTGGAACCGCCGATGTCGGACCAGCACGTCGTGATGGGCGGCGTCAGGCTCACCGACCCGCTCGAGCAGGACATTCTCGACCGTTCGCGCATCGAGCAGGTCAGCGTCGACGACCTGCGCCGCGCGACGCCAGCCGTGTTCGCGCAGCTCGATCGCCTGAACAGCATCAGCGACAAGCTTTACATCCACATCGACATGGATGTGCTGGATCCCTCCGAAGTCCCCGGACACGGCAACAAGGTGCCTAACGGGCCGTCGAGCCAGGAGCTGGCCTCGCTCTTCGAGCAGATCTTCGCGCGTTACCCGAAGGCCTCGGCGATCGGCTTTGCCACGATTCCATCCGACGATCCCGGCGGCGTGTCCATCAAGGCCGTTAACCGGATGATTACTGGCGCGATCAAGGGCGTGCAGGCCCGCGAGCGCCGCCAGTAACCGGTCCGCTACTGCTGCTGGTTGAACAGAGGGAGCGGACGCTCACGCCAGAGCCGGCTGAGCAGGATTGACAGCGGAAACGCGATGAAACTGAACAGCGCGCCCATCTTCACCTGGTTCAGGTTCTCGCCGACCGGGAAGGCCGCGGTGGCGAAAAATAGCGCGACGGTGAACCCGATTCCCGCGGTGACACCCAGCAGCACCAGTTGACGGAACGACAATCCGCCCGGGATGCGCAGGCCAACCGCGACGCCGAGCAGCGTCAGCGTCACGATGCCTAACGGTTTGCCGAGTATCAGCGAAAGGAGCACCATCCACGTGCCCGTTCCGACGCTCGAGAACTCGACGCCGGCATTGGCGAAACCGAACAGCAGGAGGATGAACTGGACTGGCACGTGCCACCAGTGGTGGAATCGATTCATCGTGTCCGTCAGGTGCAGCTCCTCCTCGGCGTAGATGCCCAAGTCCCGTTTGGCGTGCGGCATCATGGGAATAATGGGCACCATCGCCAGCGCCGGATGGATCCCGCCCAGGTACATCGCCGCCCAGGAAAAGCCGCCCGCCAGCAGCGTGTACGCCCAGAAATTCTTCACCTTGCGGCGGCGCAGGAACAGGCCGGTCCCGATCGCGGGAATCATGAGCCCGAAGAACCAGGCGAGCGAAATCGGGCCCGTGGGATAGAACAGCGCGAGGAGAACCAGGCCTAACGCATCATCGGCGATGGCCAGCAGGAGCAGGAACGGGATGGCCGGGTGGTTCTTTCCGAACACCAGGCGCGCCGCCATGTACGAGAACGCAATGTCGGTGGCGCAGGGGATGGCCCAGCCGCGCATCAGCTCCGGGTGGTTGCCGATGACGGCTTGCAGTGCGTACAACCCTGCTGGCGCCACCATGCCGCCGACTGCGGCCAGCACAGGGACGGCCGCCTCACGCGGACTGGCCAGCGGACCACCAGGGAGCGCCGCTTCCACGATCTCCTTCGTCGCCAGCGCGAAGAAAAAGACCATGCCGATGTCGTTGACGGCGAAGTGAATGGAGTGCGCGACCGACTCGTACGACGCGTGGTCCACATTCGCCCAGACCAGCGCGACGACGGTGCCCGCGATCAGCAGCAGGTAGTTGTCGAGGATGACGTCCCAGAGGCCGCGACGTTCCGCCGTCGTCACGCCGACCGTGTCCCCGCGAGTTCCGTGCGGACCACGCCGTCATGCACGAGGCACATCGGCCCGGTGATCTCGTCCTCGAGGTTGAGCACGAGGTTCCCATCCTTCACCAGATGCTGCAGCAGCGTGAACACGTTCTTGCTGAACATCAGGCTCGCGTGATGTGGCACGGAGCTCGGCAGGTTGAGCGCGCCGACGATGCCCACCCCGTTATGCACCACCGTTTCGCCGGCTTTCGTCAGTTCGCAGTTGCCGCCGGTTTCGGCTGCAAGGTCGACGATCACCGCGCCGGGCTTCATCGTGGCGACCATGGCGGCGGTAATGAGCCGCGGTGCGGCGCGGCCGGGAATCTGGGCCGTCGTGATGACCAGGTCCTGGTCCTTCAGGTGCTTCGCCATCGCATCCATCGTTTTCTGCTGCTCTTCCGCGGTCTGCTGCCGCGCGTAGCCACCCGCCGCTTCGGCGTCCGTCGATGGTTCGGGCCCGACAAACGTAGCGCCAAGCGAGAGGACTTGTTCGCGCGCAGCAGCGCGGATGTCGAACCCGGAGACGATGGCGCCCATGCGGCGCGCCGTGGCGATCGCCATGAGGCCCGCGACGCCGGCGCCAAGCACGAACGCCTTGGCGGGTGGAATGTTTCCCGCGGCGGTGGTCAACATTGGCAGGATCTTGCTCATTTCGGCGGCGCCGATCAGGACTGCCTTGTATCCGGAGATGGTTGCCTGGGAAGACAGGATGTCCATCGATTGCGCACGCGTGATGCGCGGAACACGTTCGAGCCCGAGCACGGAAACGCCGGCGTCGGAGAGCTGAGCGAGCAGTTCCTGACTCGAGACCACCGGCAGGAGCGAAATA
>CAMPKM010000243.1 GCA_946887155.1 uncultured Gemmatimonadota bacterium | reverse complement strand
GGGGGTCGCAGAACGCCGACAGTTGGGTCCTCGTGCTGTCCGACGGGATGGGCAATCACGGGCTCACCGAGCCGATGCCGATGCGGCGGCACGCGTCCGGCCTGGCGGAGCGCGGGATCCGCACGATCACGGTCGGCATCGGGTCTGACTACCAGGCCGACCAGTTGACGGCGCTGGCCGAGGGCGGACAGGGAGAGTTCCATCACGCGTCGCAGCCTGACGAGATCGTGGAGATCGTGTTGGGCGAGCTGCGCGCGTTGCGGACGATTGGTGCGCGCGACTTGAGGATCCACGTCGATCCGGAACGTACATCGCGATGGCTGCTGGTCGGCGGCGACGCTCGGCGCCACGGCGCGCGCATCGAGTCGCGGTTCGACCGTGTGGGAACGGGCAGGGAAGTGCGGGCCGTCGTGCTCTTCCGGCCGTCGAGCGAGGGGCGGCGCATGCGCGTGGATGCGACGTGGATGGACCGTGACCAGGAGCATCGTTCGGCGCAGCTGGTCGCCGATTCGGTGTCGGCGCCTGGCGAGCGTGATGAGCTGCTGGCGTCGCGCGCCGCGAAGCTCTGGCACGCGCACATTATCGCGCGGGCGCTGGAGCTGAACGAGCGTGGCGAGTTCGGTGAGGCGGAGCAGTGGATGCGCCGGTCGCGACGGGACTTCAAGGCGTACGTGGATGGTTTACCGGATGCGTCCGAGCTGCTTCACACGTTGCGTCAGGTGGAGGATCGCGTGGGTCACGCCTGGGGCACGGAAAGTCACCGCGAAGCATACGTCATGGCGCGGAAGGTCAGGTATGCGAAGTCGGATCTTCGCGAGGACGCACCGTCGAGCTATCAGTCGGCGCTGAACATCGACAAGCGGTAGCCGCGTTGTCGGTTCTCGCCAGGGTAGGATCAACTCGCCGTCGGCGAACTGCCCACGCACAAGCGCTCTGACTTGTGCGTGGGCAGCAGCCGGCCCCGTCGTTCTTCCGCCGGCTTTACCGACCGCGCTGACGGTGAAAGCCGCGCGGTTGCCACGATTACAGGTAGCCCAGTCGGGCGCCGGCAATCACTCGGTTTGCCGCGAGCAGCAACACATCAGCATCCGCTGACGTGAGCTGCTTGCCAGACTTTTGGCGCACTCGGCTCATGAAGAAGGTGAGTTGAAGTTCGGCAAGTTGCACATTGCTTGCCTCGAGACTCGCGAGCGCTCCATTCAGGATCGTGAGATACGAGGCGGCGGATCCACCAGGCAGTCCCATCGTTCCCATGCGATCCATCAGTCCTCGCAGGGCGGCGATTGCCGAATACGAGCAGTCGAGACGTGGAAACGAGAGGCCGTTTTTCGGGTCCGTAACGGTGAATGGACTCGTCTTGATTCGTGTCTCGATCGCCGCGGGAGTGAGCGCTTCGCCGGAATCGATAAGCAGCAGGGCGCACCCGGCCGCGTGCGGAGATGCGCCACTCGTGCCGCCATTGGTGACCGTGAACGTGAGGCCGTCCTTCCCGTCTGAAGTGAGCACCACACCCGGCGCAAACACGTCTGTCGAAGAATTGCTGTTCGACCGCGCGCTAGCCTGATCGAAATTGTCCGACACGCCGACTGACACCACGTTGCTCAGGCAGCCCGGCGCGGTCATCAGCGTGCTGGAGCCGTTGTTTCCAGCGGCAGCGAACGCAATGACGCCCATGGCGCGAAGGGTCTTGATCGCCGCGGCACCCGCCATGGTGTACGCCGCAGCGTCGTCACACGCGTCGGCAAAGAGTTCGCTGGTACCAAAGCTCATGTTGATCGCTTGCACCTTGAGCGTTGCGTTGTTCGCAATGAGGTAATCCAGCGCCGCAACGATCTCGCTGAAATGGTAAAAACAGCCAGCGAGACTGCAGGCGTCGGTGACCTTGATGGCGACGATGCTTGCGGCGGGCGCGACGCCCGGGGCGCTGACGATTCCATTCGACGCCACGACACCAGACACGAACGTTCCGTGGCCCGCGTCATCCTCGGCAGCACCTGCGCCAACCTGTCGATCTGTCCCGTCAGGACAGAATCCACTACCGTCGTTGCCTTCCTTGTATCCGAAGCAGGCCTGATGAACGATGGCATCGCTGAGGTCCGGGTGGTCGGTATCGATGCCACTGTCGAGAATGGCGACCACGACGCCCTGCCCCTTGTTCCCGATGTCGTGCCTCTCATTCGCGGATATGACACGTACGGTGCTCGCGAGCTGCCCGGTGCCGCCAACGTCAAGATCGATGCGCCTCACGCTCGGATCACTGGCAATCGCGCGCACGGCTTCTTCAGACGTGACATTCGCCGCGAACGCAGGGACGTTCTCGTATTGACGAAGCGCGAAGAGTGCGTCGCGTCGGGCGCGGCCGATTGTTGAACGCTGCGCCGCTGCAACGTCCGCACGAAGGCGCGCGAGGCCCGGCGGCACGGCCAGTCCACCCTGGCGTGATACGGGATCCATGGTCGTCACTGCCAGTTGTGGCACGTCCAGGGCGACGACGATACGTGGATTGCTTCCGGCACGAATCGCTTCGATCACGCCAGGGGCCATGCGACCGTCCTGGGCACTGATGGCGTTCGCCGAAGAGGGCGGTGTAGGTGCGGTCGCGTCCGGCACCTTGTCGCAAGCAGCAAAGGCAATGAATGCGATGGCTGCCAGAAAACGTCGGTAATTGTTCACTCGGCCGAGGTTGTTCTGTTGCCGAGACGAGCTGTGTTGCATGACTGCCTCCTGGGACGGGGATAGGAGTTGGAGCGCCCGACGCCGGGAGATCCTGTTTTCGCCCCTGTCAGGTAACGCGCGGAAATGGCGTGAAACCCCTCACGGCATATCAACGGGGGGGGATGACTGGCTGTCCGCGGTAGTGCCGCTCAGGTTCAGGAACCTGAGGTCGCTGCCAAGTGACCCTCGCGCACCGCATCCTCAAACGACATCGCCCGGCCAGCTCGCGCGGCTTCCTCCGAACGCTCCGCGCCTAACGCCAATTGCGCCGGCCCGAAGTACCGGTCCGTCAGGGCATCCCAGAACCGGAGCTGGAACGCCACGCCATGGCGCGCCCATTCTGCGCGGGCGGCGGCGCGGAGCTGCAATGCGCGCTCGTGTTGGCCCAGGCCGGCCAGCGACATGGCGATCCCCTCGAGCTCGAAACTCGTCTCGACCCGGTCGCCAATGGCCTCCGCCAGCGCCAGACTCGTTCCGTACAGCTTCAGGCTCGTCAGGCAGTCTCCCGCGAGCAGGGCACAGTCGGCGAGGTAATGCCAATCGGAATGCTCCGCGCGTTTGTCCCCCGTCTTGCGCGAAAACTCGATGATTTCGCCAGAGACGGCGCGCGCCTCCTCGAGTCGCGACAGCGCGACCAGGACCTGGCCGAGCGCCACCTTCGCCTGGTGGACGTACACAGGATCCCCGAGCTGCTCGGCGATTTCCAGCAGTTCGACGAACGTCGCGTACGCCGTCTCCTCTTCGTTGGCGAAGAAATACGACCAGCCGAGCGTCGCGAGCGTGTGACCCGTTTCGACCACGTCGCCCAGCTCCCGCCACATCGTGAGCGCCTGCTCGTTCTGCTCACGTGCCTGTCTGGTTTCACCGACCATCCCGGCAAAAATCGCCTGGCCGCGCAAGGCACGGGCATACGACCGGCGTACCGGCTCCGGCGACACCCGGCTCAGCGCATCATTGATGTACTCGCGTGCCTCGCGGACGTACGATCGCGCCCAGAGGAAGTATCCGATCGCGCCGATGAACGTGACGTACCTCTCGCTGTCCTGGTCCCGGGCGAATGACAGCGCCGCCCGCAGGTTGTCGATCTCACTCGTCAGGCGTTTGTTCCAGTACGCTTCGCGCGTGAACTTCTCGAGGTAACACTGTTCACCGAGCTTCATGAAGTAGGCGAGATGCCGATCCCGGATCGACCCGGACTCGCCCGATTCCACCAGCCGCTCGAGGCCGTACTGGCGCACCGTTTCGAGCATCGCATAACGCGCTTCAGTTTCGCCCTGTTCGACCAGGACCAGCGACTTGTCGACGAGCCGCGTCAGGAGATCGAGCACCTCGAACTCGTCAGGCGTGCCGCCGGCGACTTCCGTGGCCGACTCGAGCGTCCAGCCCCCGGAAAAAACCGACAGCCGGCGCAGCAATTGCTGTTCGTCTTCGTGGAGCTGCTCGTAACTCCACTGGATCGTGGCCAGCAACGTCTGCTGGCGTGGCACGGCCGATCGGCCGCCGGTCAGGAGGCGAAAGCGGTCGTCGAGGCGGGCCCTGATTTGCTCGACCGACAGCATCTTCACTCGCGCCGCCGCGAGCTCGATGGCCAGCGGAATGCCATCGAGCCGCCGGCAGATGTCGGCGATTGCGGTGGCGTTGTCCGGTCCGATGGTGAAATCGCGCCGCGCTGCAGTCGCACGATCGAGAAAGAAGCGCACGGCGTCCGATTCCTGCACCGAACGCAGGTCGGCGTGCGTGTCCGTGGGTACGCTCATCGAGCGGATAGCCACCAGCCGCTCACCCTCGACGCCAAGCCCTTCGCGGCTGGTCGCCACGATCCGGATACCGTCGTCGGCCGTCAGGAGCGAGTCCACGAGCCCGGCCGCCGCGCCCAACATGTGCTCGCAATTGTCGAGCAGCAGCAAGGTGCGCTTGCCACGAAGCGTGGCGACGATGGCATCGATCAGTGGACGATCCGGTGTTTCCACAACACCTAACGCCGAAGCCACCGCTCCCTGGATCCGATCGGCGTCCACCAGCGGCGCCAGGTCGACGAACCAGACACCATCGGGGAACGACGGAAGCATGCTCTCGGCCAGGCGTAGCGCGACGCGGGTCTTGCCGGAACCGCCGATACCGGTGAGCGTGAGCAGCCTGGTTTCACCAAGCAGTCGCGCGCATTCCGCCAGCTCACTCTCGCGCCCAATGAATCGGGTGCGTTGGCGGGGGAGGTTGTTCGGCGCTTCCGGCCGCGAATCGGGAGCCGTCGGCGTCATCCCGCCACTCACCACCGTGGCAATCGCCTCGGCTAGTGCGGCCGCCGTCGGAAACCGCTCGGCTGGATCCTTGGCCAGGGACCGGGCCACGACGCGCACGATGCCGACCGGCACCGTCGGGCGCAGTTCGTTCACGGGACGCGGCGCGGCGGTCAAGTGCTGGCGGAGCAGGGCATCGACCGTCTGCCCGGCAAACGGTGGCTGGCCCGTGAGCATCTCGAACAGCACGCAACCTAACGCGTAGAGGTCCGACCGGCCGTCCACGTCGTCGGCGGAAAATTGCTCGGGGCTCATGTACGCCGGCGTGCCAAGTGCCATCC
>CAMPKM010000242.1 GCA_946887155.1 uncultured Gemmatimonadota bacterium | reverse complement strand
CCCGTTAGGCATCCGGCTCGGCCGCGGCCAGAAGAGTGCCCGCGACTATTTCGTCGCCAACCAGCAGATCCCGTGGTGGGCGGTCCTGTTTTCCGTCGTCGCGACCGAAACCAGCGCGCTCACCTTCATCAGCATTCCCGGACTGTCGTATCTCGGTGACCTGTCGTTCCTGCAGATTGCCGCCGGCTACCTGCTCGGCCGGGTCGTGATCGCCGCGGTCCTGCTTCCCCGGTACGTGGACGGGAAGCTGGTGACCGCCTATGCGATGCTCGAGCAGCGATTCGGACTCGCCACGCGCCGCTTCGCGTCGATCACCTTCATGGTCACGCGCGCGTTCGGCGACTCGGTGCGCGTGTTCGCCACCGCGATCCCGGTAGCGCTCATCATCGGCCCCATCGTGCCGGCCCAATGGGTGGCGCCGCTCTCCATCCTGATCCTCGGCGTGTTCACGCTCGTCTACACGTACGAGGGCGGCATGCGCGCCGTCGTCTGGACCGACGTCCTGCAGACCGGCATCTACATGGTCGGCGCGGTGATGGCGATGTACCTCATCGGACGGGGCGTCGACGGCGGGTGGAGTGCGATTTTCGCGGAAGCCGGCGCCGCTGGAAAGTTGAAACTGATCGACACCTATACCGGCTTCGATCGCGCACATACGCTGTGGGCGGGTTTGATTGGCGGCGCATTCCTGTCGATGGCATCGCATGGCGCGGACCAGCTCATCGTTCAGCGACTGCTCGCTTCCAGCAACCTCCGCGATGCCCGCCGCGCGCTCATCGGTAGCGGCGTGGCGGTCATCATCCAGTTCGCGATCTTCCTCGTCATCGGGATCGGGCTGCATGCGTATTACCGCGGCCGCGAGTTCGCGGCATCGGACCAGATCTTCCCGACCTTCATCATCGAAGTCATGCCGGCTGGGGTGACCGGCCTCGTCGTAGCGGCCATTCTCGCGGCCGCGATGAGCACCGTTTCCGGCTCGATCAACTCGCTGTCGGCGGCGACGACGCACGACATCTACCTGCCGCTCCGGAAGACCCCGGCCGACGAAGCAACCGCATTCAGGATGGGACGGCTCTTCACGATTTTCTGGGCGATCGTGCTGATTGGCGGCGCCCTGCTCTATCGCAACCAGGGAACTCCGGTCGTGATCGTCGCGCTGTCGATTGCCTCGTTTACGTACGGAGGCTTGCTGGGCGGGTTCTTCCTGGCGGTGCTCTGGAAGCGCGCGCAACAGGTGGACGCCCTCATCGGCATGGCCACCGGAATCGCGACCATGACTGTAGTGGTGTTCGCGCGCCAGTTCTCGGAGTGGTTTCCCTCGCTCGCATCGCCGCTGGAACCATTCACGCAAATCGCGTGGCCGTGGTAC
Source organism: uncultured Gemmatimonadota bacterium (assembly GCA_946887155.1). Next base: position 3,932 of record CAMPKM010000242.1, on the reverse strand, counting down.
GTTCTCATCGGCACATCGATTACGATGCTCGTCGGCATCGTGTCGTCGTTCCTCATTCCTCGTTCCCGCGCCGAATCGTCCACATGAACGGTCTTTTTGCTGGGGTTGACGGTGGGGGCTCCAACACCCGCGTGCTGCTCACCGATGAACAGGGCACGGAAGTCGCTACCGCCGAAGCGCCGGGCAGTGCGATCCGGCCCGGTGAATCGTCGCGATCGGCGGCGGTGATTCGTGAAGTGGTTGAGCGGGCATACGCCGGTCACGAGGATCGGCCGTTGCGCGCCATCTGTGTCGGCGTTGCGGGGGCCGGCCGTGATGACGAACGCGATGCGCTACAAGCGACGCTCGACGCCGATCGCCTCGCCGCGACGATCATCGTGCTCACCGACGCGGAGATCGCGCTGGAAGACGCGTTTGGCGCCGTACCGGGCATACTGCTCACGGCAGGGACCGGCTCCATCGCATTTGGAAAGGGACCGACCGGCATGCTCGCGCGTTGCGGCGGATGGGGACCGGTCATCGGAGACGAGGGCGGCGGTGCCTGGATCGGTCGTCGCGCGCTCGGTATCGCCGCGGCGAGTCATGACGGCCGGGAACCGGAAAGCACGCTGTCGAGCGCCATCATGGCGTCGCTGGGTCTGGAGTCGATGGATCGGCTCATACCCTGGGCATCCGCCGCATCGCCGGCGTACCTTGGCAAACTGTCGCCGGTCGTGCTCGAGGTGGCGGCGACGGGTGACTTGCGCGCGAACTCCCTGGTGACGCTCGCCGTCGAGGAACTGAGCCTTCACGTGCGCACGTTGGCGCGCAAACTGTTCAGCGACGAGCGTGCCGCGTTCCGTCTGGCACTGCATGGCGGATTGATCGCGCCCAAGTCCCTGCTCCGCCGACGGCTCGAGCAGCGGCTCAAGTCCATCGCGCCTGGCGCGACGGTGCTGACCGAGCGCGTGATGCCCGAACGCGGCGCCGTGAAGTTTGCGATGCGCGAAGCCGGAGTGAAGTCGACCGTTACCTGAGCCGGGACGATCATCACGAGGCACCAGGGCGCCACAATGGTGGCGTTCGCCTCAGTCCACCCTGGAACGATTACTTCCTGTCCATCGGCGGGGCCGGCTCCAATGGTGGCGGCCACCCGGGACTTTCATCCATGTGGGCGCGGTCCACGCCCTCAACGGCAGGGATCATGGAGGCGTTCCACACGCCTTCGGATTTCGCCACAAAGGCGGTGGCGGTAAGGTCGCCCCACACGTTCACGGTCGTCCTGGACATGTCGAGAATACGATCGACGCCAAGGACGATCGCGATACCCTCACCAGGCACGCCGAACATGGTAAGGATGCCGACCAGGAGCGGGATCGAGCCGCCGGGTACGCCGGCCGCGCCGATGGCCGTGATGACGGCCATGAACATCACCACGATCATCTGGCCCAGCGACAGGTCGACACCGAAGACCTGGCAGAGAAAGATGACAGTAATGCCCTCGAACAGGGCCGTTCCATTCATGCACATCGTGCTGCCTAACGGCAGAACGAAACCCGCGATCTGGGGCGGGATGCCAAGATTCTGTTCCGCGACCGCCAGCGCCGTCGGAAGCGTACCGCTGCTGGAACTCGTCGAGAACGCGGTCACTAGAGCGTTCCGGATGCGCTTAAAAAACAGCAGTGGGCTTACGCGCACCAGAAACTTCAGGATCGCGGAGATGTTGACCAGGGCGTGTATCAACAGGGCGCCGATGACGACAAGCACATAGGCGGCCAGCGGCTTGAGCAGGTGGAACCCGAATACCGACGTGACGCCAAAAATCAGGCCGGCAACCCCATACGGCGCCAGGCGCATGGCGAACCCGACAATCTTGATGACGATGTCATTCAGCGCCTCCAGGAACCCGATCATTGGCCGCGCCCGCTCCGCCGGCAGCTGTGTCAGTGCGGCGCCAAACATCAGGGCAAAGAAAATGATCCCCAGCAGGTCGAGATCGACTGCTGATTTCACGGGATTTCGCGTCACGATGTTGACGATCGTTCCAATACCGAAGCCGCCGGTCTGCGCTGCCTCGACGCGCGCGGAGGCGTCTGACGCATACTGCTGGAGCAGACCCTCCCGAATGACGGGATCGAGTCCCTCGCCTGGCCGGATGATACTGACAATGATGAGACCTATCGTGGCCGCCAGCGCCGTCGAGAGGAAAAAGTAAGTAACCGCCTTCCCGCCAACACGTCCTGCTTTCCTGAGGTCACCCAGACCGGCCACGCCCAGCGAAATCGACGCGAAGACCAGGGGAATCACGATCATGAACAGCATCCGCAGAAAGATCTGCCCCACGGGTCCCGCGAGATAACGGTTGACCCACGTCACCAGCCCGTGGGTACCGCCTAACACCTGGTTGGCGGCAATCCCGAACACCGCCCCGATCAGCAGACCGAGAAGGATCTTCGTGTGAAGCTTCATCCCCTTGCCGCTGTTGCCTATTGACTCAGCCATGGCCTGCCAGATGTCAGAAGTGAGTCGTGCCAGCCGCTATGATCGGACCCGCGAGTCCAGTTCCCGATTCCCTATTCCCTATTCCCTATTCCCTCTCCCGTTCCTCAGCACCGAATTCCGGTACCCGTACAGGAAGTAGACCACGAGCCCGATCAGCAGCCAGATCCCGAACCGGATCCACGTGATGGTCGGCAGCTGGAACATCAAGTACAGGCAGGCCAGGATCGAGATCAGCGGCGTCCATGGCACCCATGGCACCCGGAACGGACGCGGGCGATCCGGTTCCACCTTGCGCAGGAAGATGACGCCCGCCGACACCAGCACGAATGCGAACAGCGTGCCGATGTTCGTCAGGTCGACCACCTCGGCGATGTTCGCGAACGCGGCAAACGTCGCCACGAACGTCCCTGTGATGATGGTCCCGACATACGGAGTGCGGTACCGGGGATGGATCTTCGAGAAGAACTTCGGCAGCAGCCCGTCCCGCGACATCGAGAAGAAGATGCGCGGCTGGCCGAGCTGGAACACGATCAGCACGCTCCCCATCGCAATCACCGCGCCTAACGCCACGATGAACCGCGAGAACGTGAGCAGCCCCGGCGGGCCCTCCGCCTGTTGCAGCGCGGTGATCATCGGCTCCGGGGTCCCCAGCGTCTGCCAGGGGGCCATACCGGTCATGACTGCCGACAGCGCGATGTACAGCACCGTACAGATCACGAGACTGGCGATGATGCCGAATGGCATGTCTTTCGCCGGATTCTTCGTCTCCTCGGCGGCCGTCGACACCGCGTCAAATCCTATGTACGCAAAGAAAATGATGGCGGCCGCCGCGCTGACCCCCTTGAACCCGTTCGGCGCAAAGCCTCCCGTCGCCGGGTTGTTCCAGTTCTCCGGGTTGATGAGGAACGCGCCTACCGCCAGGAAAAACAGGATGATGCCGACCTTCAGCACGACCATCGCGCTGGTCGCGTTCGCCGATTCCCTGATGCCGATGATGAGCAGGATCGTGATGAGGAACACGACCGCTGCCGCCGGCAGGTTGATGATGAGCGGCAGTCCCGCAATCTGCGGAGCATTCGACCACGCCGACGCCAGGAACTGCGTGCCGGCATCCACTCCCCCGCCGGCATTGAGCGCGTCGAAGGCGGCGTGTGCTGACCGGTAGTCGGTACTGAGCCACGCCGGAAGGTTCAATCCAAAGTGAGTCAGCAGCTCCCGGAAGTGACCCGACCAGCCGATCGCGACGCCGACATTGCCGACGGCGTACTCGACGATCAGGTCCCAGCCGATGATCCAGGCGACGAATTCACCTAACGCGGCGTACGAGTACGTGTACGCCGAACCGGCGATCGGCACCATGGCCGCGAACTCGGCATAACACAGCGCGGCAAACCCGCAGGCGATCGCGGTCAGCAGGAACGAAAGCACAATCGCCGGCCCCGCTCCTGGAC
>CAMPKM010000241.1 GCA_946887155.1 uncultured Gemmatimonadota bacterium | reverse complement strand
GAACACGTTCGCATTGTAGTAATCGTTCTCACGCGGGACGATGTAGCGGTGCAGTCCCTGTGAAAGCAGTTCGTACGTGTACACGATCATCGGGTACTTCCTCTTGGCGTCCCAGTTCGCGGGGTAATAGAGAATCCCCTGGAGCGGACGGCCGACCGTGCTCGTGAAGTCGATCAACTCCGCCTTACCCCACGCATAATCCTTCTGGAAGACGTTAGTCTCGCTCATCTGCTTGGCGTCGGTCAGCGCGGCACCGCCTGCGAAAACATCGGGCGAGTCCTCGAAGGACTGCCGAACGAAGGAGTACCGTTCGGCGCTATCGGCCTTCTGCAAGCCGCTTACCTGGGCGTCCTCGAGGATCACGCGATTCACGGAGCCGTCGGGCATGAGCCGCGCATAACCACTCTGCTTCGTCTCCTTTCCATACAGCGAAAGCCAGACGGGCTTTGAACGGTCCACCGCGCGCTCCGCTTCCGATGCGTCGAAGCCGACCAGGCTTACCAGGCGATGCCGCACGCCCTCGCGTGCTCCATTGGTCAGGCGCGTGCCGCCGGAGCCGTCTGCCGCGAGCGCCCAGACGTCGTATTCGGTGGAGACGAACATGGTCTTGCCGTCCTTTGACCAGGCGGGACCGCCCCACGGACCCGACACATCGCTCGGGTGATCGTCGTCGCGATCCACGAAGTCGGCCTTCTGGGCGGCACGGACGCGGGCGGTGAGGTTCGTCCTGGCGCCGCTCGCCACGTCGGCGACCCACCAGTCCCGCCCGTCGAAGAACGACGTAAGCCGGCCGGTTGGGTCAGCGCCGTAGGAATAGCGCACCTTCTCGAGCAGTTTCTTTCGCGCTCCCGTCACGACGTCTACCGAATACAGATCTTCGTCGCGGCGCCCGAACTTGTGGCCCCACGCGTACGGCGCACGGTCGGTTTCGGTCAGGAACCGGTCGCCATCGAGCACCGTGGCTGTCTCCAGCGTGTTGCTGCCCAACTGCACGACCCGGCCGTCGGTGTGCCAGGCGGCAAGTAGCGTGGCGCGCAGGTCACGCTGCTCGGACGATCGCTGCTGCGGGATCGCGCGCACGTCGTTCACATGCCAGATCTCGACGTCGCTCACCTTGTCATCGCTCTTCTTGGTCGCGTCCTTGACGGCCTTCCGGGGCTGCAACCCGACGTAGACCGTGCGACCATCTTCGGACCACGACGGCCGCCGGTGCTCCGCGACACGCATCCCCGCCGGGAATCCGGACGCCGTTGCCGGGTCCAGCACCCTCGGCACTTCTTCCGCATCGTCGGCAGTGGCCCAAACCACGACGGCGTGCGCGGTATCGCTGAATTCCTTCGTCGCGTTCGTTCGAAGCACGGCGAGGCCCTGCGACGCCGGCCGCCACACCAGTGCGCGATACACCGATGGCGACGATTCCAGGATGCGCGAGCTTCCCGTCGATCCATCAAAGAGCTGCACGCTGTTGCCGCCGTCGACCGTGATGGCAAGCGCCAGCAACGGCTTCACGTCATTCCATGATTGCTCGGCGACATTCGCGATGGAAAAGCGCGCGCCGCCAGCGAGATCGAGCACCAGGATGTCATTCACGCGTTTCTTGTCGTCTGCCCGATACCGCGTCAGGGAAACGAAGCCGCCCGCGGGCGCAAAGCTGAACGCGCTGACATCGGCAATCGCCGTCGTGTCGCCGGTGAGCAGGTTGCGCACGACGAACGCGGTCTTGATCGGCTTCTTCTCTTTCGTCAGGCGTTCGCGTTCCGCGGTCGACACGCCAACGAGATAGGCGAACCATCGCGAGTCGGCGGAGAATGCCGGCGACTGCCCGAATGGAATCGTGGTGTGTGCGTCACGGCTGCCGCCTCTCAGGTGGAGCGCGCCATCCTGGTCCCCCCGGGTTATGGTCCAGGCGAGCCATGATCCATTCGGAGACAGCCGGCTCTGACCGAGCGATTCCCATTTGGCGAGGTCCGCATTGGAGACGAGAGGCTTCTCCTGCGCGTTCGCGACACTCGCGAAGGCAATCAGGAGCGTGCAGGAGAGTCGGAAGAGGCGAAGCATGGCAGCCATCGGTGGAGGGGTCAAATCGCGTGCTCGACGTACGTTGGAAGCTATCCGCTCGTTTCCCGTTGCCTAGCAGGTGCGTCGAAACCCGAGGGCGCAGGATCGTCCCTCCAGGCAGCCCTGCAACGCCCAGCGCTGATTGTGGTGTCTCAGGAAACGTCTGCTCAGAACGCGTCGAAGCAGCAACCATTCACGATGGGTACGATGACGATGCGATTGTGGCTCGCACTCATGGCCGGCCTCACGATCACGATCCCTCGTTCCGTCGAGGGTCAGGTCAAGCCGGTCGATCTGGAAATCACGTTCGAGCAGAACACCGCCGCCGAGCGCGCGACGGCCGATCAGCTACGAAAAACGCTGGAGAAGCATGACGTCGCCCGGTGGATCTACACGCCGAGGATTCGTATCGACGAGCGAGCTATTCCGCACAGCCATCCGATGCTCACCCTGCATACCCGGCACAATGGTGACGAGGACGGCTTGCTGGCGACGTTCCTCCACGAACAGTTCCACTGGCTCGAGGAAGGGAACGCGCTCTTCCGTTCGGCGATGGACGCCTACGCGAAGCTCTATCCCGACGCGCCGTCACAGGGACCGGAAGGTGCACGGGACCTCGAGAGCACATACCGGCACCTGCTGGTCTGCGATCTCGAATTCCAGGTGATGACCCGGTTGATCGGGACTGAGCGAGCGCGGCGCGTTCTGTCCGCCAACCGCCACTACACCTGGATCTACGATCGCGTGCTGAACGACGCGCAGGTTCGAGCAGTGGCCCGTTCCCACGGATTTCTCCTCGACGGAGACAGCGTGTCCTCGCGGGGCATCAGGAAGCGTTAGGCGAAGCCCACCGGTCGTCCGCGCACCGGTCACGCACACTCAGAGGTCGCGCCGCCAGACCTGGGCCACGAGGTCATGGCCGAAACTGTGGTGCTGGTATTCGTGATCGAGCGTGAATCCCGCCGCTTCGTAAATGCGGCGGGCCGAAATGAGCACGTCGTTCGTCCACAACATGATCGCCCGGTACCCGGCCCCGCGGGCGAACGAGACACTCTCGTCGACGAGCCGCGGCCCCACGCGGAAGAACGGCGACTGGGGCCGCTCGCGCATCCACGCCCAGACCGCGCGCCTTCGGGTCGACCAGCAGGCATCGCAATTGCGCCACGGTCGAATCATCGGCGTTGCGCACGACGAAAACGGTGCCAACCCGCTCGCCGTCCATCTCGGCTACCCACATGCGTTCGGCGGCCTGATCGTGTCCATTGGCGAAATCAGCGAACAGCTTCGCCACCAGCGCCTCGAAGTCCGCGTTCCAGCCGAATTGCTTCGCATACAACTCGCCGTGGGCGAAAATGGCCCAGCCGATGTCGCCCGGACGTGGGGCGCGGATGACGACACTCCGCGGTGTGGACTCGGTCGTCCGCGACAACAGCCGCTCGACACCGGTGATGGCCGCGAGCAACTGCTTCCGCTCCACCGGCACCAGCGTATCGAGGATCTCACGCGCCCGCTCGTTGGACTTGGAGTCGAGCTCGAGAAACGCGCGCCGGCCCTTGGCGGTCAGGGTCATCACCACCTGCCGCCGATCCTTGCTGGCGCGCTTGCGTGAGACGAGGCCCTTGGCGGCGAAGCCCTGGAGGATCCGGCTCAGGTACCCCGGATCGACGGACAGCTCTTCCCTGATGGCGGTGGCGGTCGCGACGTCGCGCGTGCCCAGTTCGTAGAGCACCCTCGCCTCGGTCAGCGTGAAGCGCGAGTGCTGGTAGCCCTCGTCGAGTGCGCCGACGTGCTTCGTGTAGAACCGGTTGAATCGCCGGAACGCGGCGACGGGTGAGGATCGTGCCTTCATCGAAACCATCCGTGCGAAAATCGTCCCGATTCCAGTCTGGCGGCGATCGTTGACTCCGTCAAGTACCATTAGTTGACTCAGTCAAGTAGACGACCGTGACCGTGTTCGGTTCTTTCCGGCGGCGCTCGTTGATCGCGGCAGAGCGATGCAGCATGTTTCAGGCAGGTTAAACGTGCATCACGACGCGGACTTTCACTCTCTCGAACGCATGCAACGATCGCTGCCGGTGATGGAACAACGGGGGTTTGGCGAAACGCTGCGCCGCGACCCCTGGTGGCTGCAGAACATCGCGGTCGTCGTGGTCTTCACCAGCTTCCTCGTCTACGGGACCTGGGCGGCGTTCCAGAACGCGAACTACGTGAGCGGCCCGTACCTGTCGCCGTTCTATTCGCCGGAAATCTTCGGCTCCTCCCCGCACGCGATCTTCGGGCCGCAACCCGCCTGGTGGCCGGCCTGGCTTCCGTTCTCGCCGGCGCTGATCATCCTGCCGTTTCCCGGGCTCTTCCGGTTCACGTGCTACTACTATCGCGGCGCGTACTACAAGGCGTTCTGGGCGGATCCGCCGGGCTGCGCTGTCGGTGAGCCGCGGAAGTCCTACCTGGGCGAGCGGAGTTTTCCGCTCATCCTCCAGAACGTGCACCGGTACTTCTTCATCGCCGCGACGATCATCCTGATCGTGCTCTGGTACGATGTCTGGAAGGCGTTCTGGTTCGACAACGGAACCGGCAGCACCCAGTTCGGCATGGGACTTGGCACCCTGGTCATGCTGGTCAACGCCGTGCTCCTGAGCGGCTACTCCATGGGATGCCACTCGTTCCGCCACATGATCGGCGGGTTCCTCGATCGCATTTCGACGGCGCCGTTTCGCAAGAACGTCTACAAGGTGTCGACCGCCTGCAATCGCAAGCACATGAACTGGGCCTGGTTCAGCCTGTTCAGCGTCGCGTTGACCGATGTGTACATCCGCCTCTGCGCGATGGGCATCATCACCGACGTGAGGTTCTTCTAGATGGCCGAATACGATCGCGTCGAACACGACGTCCTCGTCATCGGCGCCGGTGGCGCCGGCCTGCGGGCGGCCCTCGAGGCCGCGGCGAAAGGGGCCTCGGTCGGCCTGATCTCCAAGTCGCTGCTCGGCAAGGCGCACACGGTGATGGCGGAAGGCGGCATGGCGGCCGCAATGGCCAACGTCGACGATCGCGACAACTGGCGGGTGCACTTCGCCGACACCATGCGCGGCGGACAGTACATGAACAACTGGCGCATGGCCGAACTGCACGCGAAGGAAGCACCGGACCGCATCCGGGAACTCGAGGCCTGGGGCGCCCTGTTCGACCGGACGGAAGACGGCCGGATCCTCCAGCGCAACTTCGGCGGGCACCGGTATCCGCGCCTGGCGCACGTGGG
>CAMPKM010000240.1 GCA_946887155.1 uncultured Gemmatimonadota bacterium | reverse complement strand
GTTCTCTCCCCGCACCGGCATGGCCAGGCTGGAGACTCTGCGCGTGTCACGCGCCGCCGCCGACCAGCGTCGCGGTCGCGCCGGTCGCACCGCGCCCGGGATTTGTTACCGGCTGTGGTCGCAGGACGAGAACGCGAGCTTGCAGGGTTTCGCCGCACCGGAAATACTCGAAGGCGACCTCGCCCCGCTCGCACTCGATCTGGCCGCGGCAGGCATCAACGATCCCGCCGAATTGTCGTGGCTCGACCCGCCACCACCAGCGGCCTTCTCCCAGGCACGCGAGCTCCTCGTGCAGCTCGGCGCCCTGGATCATCAACACCGCCTGACCACGACCGGTGAGGCAATGGCCGGATTCGGCATGCACCCGCGCCTGTCACACATGCTGATGCAAGGAGAAAAGCGGGGCGCAGGCCAACTCGCGGCCGAACTGGCTGCCCTGCTCGGCGAACGCGACCCGTTGCGAAGCGCCGGACATACCGCTGGCGTTGACCTTCGATCACGTCTCGACGCCCTTCGCAACCCACGCGAGTACCCAGCTGCGGATCGGAACGCTCTGCGACGGATCGCTGAGCAGGTGCGACGAAGCGATCACAACACCCATAACAATCGAGGACTGGATCATGTGGGTCGTGTTCTCGCCCTCGCGTTCCCCGATCGTGTCGCGCAACGTCGTCCCGGACCACAGCCGCGTTACGTGTTGCGCAATGGAACCGGTGCCGTGCTCCCCGAGGGCGATTCACTCAGTCAGGTGCCATACCTCGTCATCGCGGAGTCGGACGGCCGCTCGCCTGAAGCGAAAATCTGGCTCGCCGCACCACTGACCCTCCAGGATCTCGAGGAAGACTTTGGCGATCAGGTCGCGGTCGTCGACCGCGCCGAATGGGACGACGAACGTGGCGTACAGGCATTCCGCGAGCGCCGACTCGGAGCGCTGGTTCTTTCACGCAAACCGCTCACCGATCCGGACCCTTCGCTGGTCGCGAATACCGTAGCCGATGCCATCAGGCGGCGCGGGCTCGACATCGTTCCCTGGAGCGAAGGCGCGCAACGGCTGCGCCAGCGACTCGCGTTTCTCCACGCACACGACGAATCATGGCCCGACGTCAGCGACGCGGCATTGATGTCGTCGCTGCTGGCTCAATGGCACGACGCGATGCAGCACGTCCGCTCCAGCCGGGACATCCGCAACCTGGACGTCACGGGTGCCCTGCTCGGCCTGCTCGACTGGAAGCAGCGACGTCGACTCGACGAGTTGGCGCCGACGCATTTCGAGGCGCCAACCGGATCCAGGGTACCGATCGACTACGCCGATCCAGCTGCTCCCGCCGTTTCGATACGGCTGCAGGAGTTGTTCGGAATGGCGGACACACCGGCCATCCTCGGCGGCCGCGTCACCCTCACCCTGCACCTGCTTTCTCCGGCACAGCGACCCATGCAGGTGACGCGGGATCTCGCCGGTTTCTGGCGCTCCTCGTACTTCGACGTGCGCAAGGACCTGCGTGCCCGATACCCGAAACATTCGTGGCCGGACGATCCACTCACCGCGCCGCCAACCAAACGCGCGCGACCTCGCCCATAGCTTGGCCGTGTCAAACAGCGGCGTTCGCCTCTGTCCGCGCGGAACTTTGTCACCATAGTTTTGAGCTTCATGCGTCGCGTCCATCGGGTTCGCGATTGCCCTTCCCCCCATCGTCAGCCGGTCACCGAGCCAACCATGCGCGCACATCTCCTCGCGGCGGCGACGCTGCTGCTCCCCATCGCTGTCACCGCGCAGGATCCGCACCTGGAAACCGCGCGACGCGTCCTGCGCGCCGTTCCGCTCGTCGATGGCCACAACGACCTGCCGTGGTACATCCGGAATGACGTCCCTACCGCTCCGCTCGACGTCGAGGCCTACGACCTCCGCCGCCCAACGTCAGGCAACACCGACCTGGCGCGACTCCAGCGCGGAATGGTCGGCGGCCAGTTCTGGTCCGTGTACGTCCCCGGCGATTACCGCGACTCGGGCTACGCGCGCGTACAGTTGGAGCAGATCGACATCGCCCGACGCGTCATCGCCAAATATTCCGACGTGCTTCAGCTCGCGTTGACCGCGCAGGACGTCTGGACCGCGCATGCCGCCGGCCGTGTGGGTTCCCTGATCGGCATGGAAGGCGGTCACGTCATCGAGAATTCACTGGGTGCGCTGCGGGCCTACTACGACCTCGGGGCGAGGTACATGACGCTTACGCACAACGTCACCCTCGACTGGGCCGATGCCGCGGCCGATTCCGCCAGGCACGGGGGACTCACGCCCTTCGGTGAAGAAGTCGTTCGCGAAATGAACCGGTTGGGCATGCTGGTGGACCTCTCACATGTCTCGCCGGGAACCATGAGCGACGCGCTCAACGTGACGGAGGCGCCGGTCATCTTTTCACACTCCTCCGCGCGAGCGCTGACGAATGTGCCGCGCAACGTCCCGGATTCCATCCTCTCCCGGCTCCGCACCAATGGCGGCGTCGTAATGGTGACGTTCGTGCCCGGGTTCGTTTCCCGGAAACTCGTGGATCACGGTGTACGGCGTCAGGCACAGCAGTCGGAAGTGAACATGCGGGCAGGCGGTGACTCGGCCGCCGCCGCGCGGCTGATGGCGCAGTGGGACGCCGCCAATCCCGCGCCGAAGGCGACGCTTGCCGATGTCGCCGACCACATTGACCACGTGAAGAAGGTCGCTGGAGTCGACCACGTGGGGATTGGATCCGACTTCGATGGCACCGGCAACCAGCTTCCGGTTGGTCTCGAGGACGTCTCGACGTTTCCATCGTTGCTCGCCGAGCTGTCTCGACGAGGCTGGTCCGAGGCGGATCTGAGAAAGCTGGCCGGTGAAAACGTGCTGCGCGCACTGCAACAGGCGGAGCGTGTGTCGGCTCGGCTCAGACGCGAGCGAGCACCGTCGACGCGAACGATCGAGCAACTCGACCGGAAGCGCACGTCGTAGTCCAAAAGGCCCACGCAAACTTTACACTCGCGAAAATCGCAGGATGCTCTTACGTTGTATGCCGGCGAGCCTTTCTGGTCGCCAATGCAACACGTGCGGCGCCAGGATCTCCGGGGATCCTGGCGCCGCACCGCATTAGAAGGCCGAGAGATGGAGTGTCGAGCGTTAGGCGAGCCGGCATTCACACCACGTACCGGTACCAGCAAGCAGCAACCTGCAACCACCGAGACCATGGGCAAAGGCGATCGCAAGACGAGGCGCGGCAAGATCAACCGCGCCAGCTACGGCAAGAACCGCAAGCGGAAGGTGAAGAAGAAGACGAAGACCGGAACGCGCGCGTCCTAACGCTGCCCCGGGGGCGGCGCGGGCACGGGGCGGTTCTGCTCCCAGATCCAGCGCTCGAGGTGCGAACCCAGCACGGGCAGCGGAACCGATCCCACGCGTAGCAGTTCCCGATGGAACGCCGCGAGGGAAAACTTCGGTCCCAGTTCCTGCGCGGCCCATTGCCTCAGTCCGCGTAACTCGCGCGCTCCCAGCGCTCCCGCTCCAAGGGAGCCGGGGGCCTCAACCGCCTCGACGATGAACTCCAGTTCGAGATCCTCGTCGTCCAGCGGCAGGTAGGAACCGAGAAATTCGAGCGCGTTCTCGCGTGTCCATCCGAACGCGTTGATCCCGGTGTCGACGACGAGTCCACAAGCCGCGGCGAGTTCGCGCAACCGTATTCCGACGCGCTGGGCGGGCGTGATCGAGCGCGACAGTGAGTCCGTCACATGGAGGGCGTAGATCTGCCAGCCTTTTACGTAGCCCGTGTGCTCGGAAAACCGTCGCGGGAGGGGAAGCGACTCGTTCTCCAATTGGGTCGCACGTTGGTGGTGCAGACCCGGCATGAGATCACCCGCGATGAGGCTCGGTAGGACCATGAGCGAACGCGCCGCCAGCTTTTCCGGGTTGATCAGGTAGATCGCCGTGGGCTGCGCGGCGGTAGGCGCCTGATACGTCGCCAGTGGGGACCACGAGTCCGATGTCGCCTGGATGCCTATCGAGAGCGGGGTGGCCGGCATCGGCTGAAAGAGCGTGTCGAGTTCGGTCGCCAGCGCGGTGTGCATTGCAACGGCGATGGCGGGAATCGAATCCGGACTGGGAACGACATACTGCGAATCCGCCGCCAGCTGCGCGCGCAGTGAGTCGCGATCGAGCGGCAGGCCAGCCTCTTGCACCGCCGCCGCCGTCAGTGCCGCCAGACGAGCGACTTCCCGCAGCCCGATGGCGTGCGCGTCGGCTGCCGACACGTCTATGGTCGAGTGGTAGCGCAGCAGTGCCTCATAGTGCGCTGCGCCACCCGGAAGGCGCCCGAGACCAATCGCGTCAGGCGCCTGTTCACGGCCCTGCTCGAGCAATGTCACCAGCGTATCGAGCGCCGGATTGATGCGTTCCGTGATCGCGCTCGAGACGTCGCGGGCCAGGCGGACCTGCCACGCCGAGTCGGGCGAAACGACGAAGTCGGGAGGAAGCCCGAACGGACTGGCACCCGCTGGCGCAATCAGGTGGCGAAGGTGCGCGATTGCCCTCTCCATGGCGATGCGCGGGAGTCGGATGTCACGGCTTGCCCGTTCGTCGAATTCCCGCCGCAGGTCGCCAGCGATCCGCGGAATCGCGTTCACCAGGCCGAGAAAGCGCTGGCCCGACGCAGCGTCCGGGATGTTCTGCGAACGCAGGACTTCGAGCGCGCGATCGAACGCCGATCGTCCCGGCGACAAGTCCCAGAGTCGCGTCTCGTGGTACGCTGGCCATCCGGCCATCGCTTCCATTTCCCAGCGGTACGAAAGCCAGGTGACGTATTCGTCCTGCGGCAACGCGTCGACATACACCTCGTCGAGCGATGACAGCGCCGCCCGCGCAAAAATGCCGTCCCTCCTCGCATCTTCCTGGGCAGGGCTCGCGAGGGTGTGGACCTGAACACCCGCCCGCGCAGGAATTTCGGGCATCGCCGTCTGGAGATACCGCCAGTAGTCCTCGCTGATGCCTTCCATGCGAATAGCGGCGGAGGCGCTATCCGCGACCGACGGGGGTCGGCGCGCCGCTGTGGCACAGCCCTGACCTGCAGACATCACCGCGACCAGCAGCCAGGCTTGCCGGCTGAGGCGGCTCACGCCACGAAGCTGTGAGGAAACACGAGGCACGGAACGGGAAGGTAGGCCGTTCCCGCCCGATGAGAAGGGGATTCTGCGCCGGCGCACTGGGGACCTGGAGCCGTTATCATGCGATCATGCGCAACGGGGTCAGACCCCCCTTATCAATCGTCAATCGTCAATCGTCAATCGTCAATCGTCAATCGTCAATCGTCAAT
>CAMPKM010000239.1 GCA_946887155.1 uncultured Gemmatimonadota bacterium | reverse complement strand
CCCACGTACCCCGCGTATCCGGGACGCTGCTCGACGTCGGTGAGGCGGATGTCGTCGACCCACAACTCGAGCGTGTCGCCCGGCATCGGCGGGTTCGTTCCCCCGAGCGAGTCGACGCGCAGGATGCCGGCGGCAATCTCCTGCACCGCCGCAAGATTCGGCGGTGTCACCACCGGATCCGCCGTATACACCACGAACCCGCTGTCGCAGGCAGCATAACGAGCGGCGGAGGCGGTCGGCGGCGGGCCGGATGCCCCGATCAGGGCCGAATCGGCAGCGGTGCAGCCTGCCCAGTCGGTGCGGCCGGCGAGATAATTGGCTTCGAGCCGCGCCCGCAGGTCGTAGAACCGCACGAACGGCACGCGGACCTCCGGCTCCCAGGCCTCGCGGCCGCCCGCCAGCACGGACGTATGATACGCGTAGAAATTGTTGGGGTCGCGACCGAGCTTGATGAAGAAATGCAGGTCGCCATCCGGGCCCCAGCCGCGTCCGCGTCCTTTCGCCCAGACGCGCAGTTCGCGATACGCCATCACGTTGCGGTCGCCTTCGGGAAACCTGAGATACGCCTCGGCGCGCGACTTGTCAGGCATCTCCCCCGCCAGGAGCCGCATCGACGTTTCGTTGATCGAGCCGCCGGCGAAACCGATACCGGTCTGCTGCTGCTCGGGTGCATCGGTGACGCCGGGAGGCGGATCGTACACGAGGCCGCGGGTCGAGTCCCGGTCCTGCGTGCCGATCGACGATGCGATCACGAAGCCGCCGGTCGCCTGCTGCTCGCCGCCGAGGCCGAGTAGCGGACGCGGGGAACGCTTGAGCCACCAGGCGCCGGTCACCTGCAGCCGGGCGATCGGCACCTGTGTGAAACGGTCGTCAGTGGCGGTTGCGCCGGAAACGACCGTCACCCGGAGCGCGCGAACGCGGCGCAGCAGCGGGCCGCCGGCGATCGTGTCGTCAGCCGCGTTGAACGGCACCCGCACCTGCACCCAGCAGACCGTGTTGCCCGGCGGCTGGCTCTGGTAGATGTCACGCACGGCCGGGCCGCAGATGCCGACGCGGTTGTACGTCTCCGGCCGCGACAGGTCGACGATGAACCGCCGGAGCCGTTCGTGCTCGCGCTGGTCGGAGGTGTAGTTGAGCGTGGCGTCCTGGTCGATGTCTTCCTCATCGAGCCGGCTGTTGCGTACAGTACAGTCGATGCGCGGGTCGCCTAACGGCAGCAGCCGGCCGGCGCCGAGCCGGCAGGTGGGAAAGTTGCGGACCAGCAGTGGTATGCCCTGCTCCCTGACGTGCAGTTCGTTCACCACGTCTCCCGGCAGACCAGTGTCATTGACGTCAGCGCTGAACGCGCGGCTGAACGGGTCGCGTTCGGTGTTGAGCCGGTTGAAGCCCTGGAGCCGCTTGCCGCTGTACACGGAGTCGCCCTCGACCACGAGCAGGGTCTCGGGCGCAAACGTCACGCTGTTCTCCGACACGTCGCCGAAATCGAAGACGAGGACAGGATTCTGCGTCCGGCGGGTTGGTGCGGTGTCGACCTGCGTCCAGAACTGCAGGTATTCGCCGCGGGTGAGGTCGACGCCGGTGCCGCCCGTGCCTAACGCCGTCCGCACCGAACGCCAGCGCTGGCCGGAGGGCGCGTTCCGCACGCGCCAGCGCGGCAGCCCCGTCTCCGGATCGGCCAGGCCGCCGATGTTGAGCGGGTAGAGCGTGAGCCACAGCACCTGCTCGAAACCGGCGATGGCGCCGCCGGCCAGCAACGTCTGCGGATCGATCTGCTGGATGGTGAACGTCACCGCCCGCCCGTCGGCGTCGGTGCCGTAATTCTGGAACGCCATCGTCGACGCCCTGGTCGTGTCCAGCGTCCCCGCCCCGATCAGTGTCGGCAGGCGCGTGCCTGACGCCGGCTGGCTGGACAGTTGCCACTGTGATTCGAGCAGGTTCACGCCCAGCCCACCCTGCTGCTCGAACGACTCGATGTACGCCTGTTCTCCCCCGCCCTGCCTTGGCCGGCTCACCGCCACCTCGGCCGTGATGTCGAGCCGCGACGGCGCGAGGCTGTCCACGAGCGGCAGCCAGCGCGCCAGCCGCCGCGAGACGCCGCCCAGTTGAAAGCCGAAATTGGCCCCCATGCCGGCCACCAGCGACGCCTGCGGCTCGAACCCCAGCGACGGACGCGTGAAGTTGGTGCGCTGGCGCTGCGACATCGCGGTGAACGTCAGGCTGCCGAATGGCAACTGCCACTCGGCCGTCAGTCCGGCGATGGACGTTGGCACGCTGGTAAAGAGCGGGTTCTCCTCGTACTGCAGCGTCACGCGACGTGGCCGCTGCGCCAGCGTGTCCGCCGTCAGCAGGCGGACGGTGCCCAGGTCGTAGTCGATCTCGTAGTCGATCCCCCGGGTGAGCGGGCGGCCTTCGATGAACAGGCGCTCGCTGCCCGGACGGATCTGTGACGAGGACAGCGCGATCGTGCCCGGACTGAGGGACCCGGAACTTTCGAATGAGGCGAGCAGCCGGTAGAACGATTGCGGGTGCTGCGCGGAATAGAGGTATTCGCCCGGCGTCCGGTAGATGGTGTCGTTAGGTACGATCGCCGGCGAGAAGGCGAGCCCACGCCGCGAGAACGGTTCCAGCGATGGGAACACGATGAACACGTCGCGGATCAGCTCGGTCTCGGCCACCGAGGGCGAGCCAAGGTTGAAGTTGGGGTCCTGCCGGCGGGGCCACAGCCGGTTCTCGGCGTCGAACAGCGCACGATTGGTCGCCTGGGCGAGCCGGAAGATCTCGAGGTAGGTGTTCGGCGCGCCCGGCGGCTTCTCCTGGTCGCCGCTGGTGCCGGCCACGATGCGCAGCGTAACCGTCTCGCGAAGGATGTCGGCGCCGCCGAGGCGGTACACGGAGCGGATCTCGTGCCGGAACGCATCCTCGTCAGGCGTCAGGCGCGGGTCCCAGAGGCGGTGCGCGAACTGCGGCCGGCCCGGCGTGAACTCGAGATCCGGCGTGCCGCCGAGCGCGGCGATGACCGTGTCGCGGCCGGCGATGCGGAGCGTCCACGCGGCGACGAGCCGTTCGTTCGCCAGCGACAGCGGCCTGACGAGCGCGATCCACAACTGCGATGGATCGATGTAGTAGTCGACGCCCTCGCGCAGGTGCTCGTACACCTGGCCCACCCGCTGCTCCGGGTCGTCGAGCAGCGCGAACTGTGGCCCGTTAGGGTTGGGCGGTTGCCCGCCCAGGATCAGTCGGTACAGCGACACCTTCACCGGACGCTGGGTCTCCGGCAGCGACGCCGCCAGCTCCGCCATCTGGCTGGGGTTGAGGATGTCGATGTTCGGGTAACGGGTCGTGAAGAGCGCCGGGTCCACCGTGAAGAAGAACCGCCGGGCCTCGACCTGGTAATCGTGGATCGTGCGTTCCGGGATTCGCGACGCACGTCCGCCGATGGTGAAGAGCGTGTCCCGCAGGACGTTGCCCCGCTGTTGGGCCGCGATCGCGCTGAACCGGAGGGGGCCGATGCCGCCTGACGCCTGGATGCCGTAATTCCCGCTCGGGATGCCTGACGTGAGGAATCGCGATGCTGGCGGACGGAAGGTGACGTTCCCGATCTCGAGCCGTTCGAGGAAATCGCCGATTCCGCCTCGATAGGCAAGCGAGATGTTGTTCGATCCGTCGAATTCGCGCTGCGAGTCGTAGTCGACGTCCACGCGCACCCGGTCCGAGACGAGCCCAGCCGAGCGCAGCGAAAACGTGAAGTCGAGTTGTGGCGTGATCTGTGACGCGCAGCGAAACGTCAGGCTGTACACCTGGTTCGCGAAGCAACGGTCGTTGGACGTCCGCTCACCCTTGAACTCGAGACGGCCGAGCAGGTCGACCGTCAGGGCGGAATCGGCCTGGGAGCGGGTTGTGTCTGTTGACGCGCGCGCGGTGTCCGGTGTCGCGGGCGTTACCTGCGCCGATGCGGATGGGAAGGCGAGTCCACAGCCCACAGCCAACAAGCCACAGGCCAGCCACCTCACCAGGTGTGGCCTGTGGCCCTGGGCCTGAGGCGTCCGGGAGCGCCGCACCAAAGGAAGACACGTGGGTACCAAGGCGGCCCTAAGGTCGACCAGTGGCACCGCCAAGTCCATATATTCCACGGGTCTTCGTCCCAGGCAGGACCCCGGCCCTTCCCCATGGGCGCAGGGTCGCGCCAGTGTGTCGAGGCCCCAGCGAGCCCCGAAATCGAGCGTGAAGATAATCCACAGATACGTGCTCCGAGAGCACGTTGGGCCCCTCGTCTTCGCCCTGACGGCGCTGACGTCGCTGCTCCTGCTGAATTACATCGCCAAGCAGATCGATGAACTCGTCGGAAAGGGGCTGTCGGCAGGGGTCATAGGGCAGTTCTTCGCGTTGTCGCTGCCGTTCACGGTGGCCATGACGACCCCGATGTCGGTCCTCGTGGCGACGCTCTACGCCTTCAGCCGGCTCGCGTCGGAAAATGAGATAACCGCAATGAAGGCGAATGGCATCAGCCTGTCGCGTCTTCTCGTCCCGGTCCTCATCGCCGCCAGCTTTGTCTCGATAGGCATGATCGCGTTCAACGACATCGTCCTGCCGGCGGCGAACCACCAGTTGCGCAAGCTCCAGACGGATATCGCCCGCAAGAAGCCGACGTTTGCCCTCAAGGAGCAAATCATCAACCAGGTCGCCGACCGCCAGGTGTACCTCAAGGCGATGCGGCTGGAAGAAGACAACAGGATGACCGACGTGACGATCTACGATCTCACGGACGTCATGCGCCGCCGGACCATCTACGCCGACAGCGGCGAGCTCGCGTTCGCCGCCAATGGCAAGGACCTCCTGCTCACGCTCTACGAAGGTTCGACGCTCGAGGTCCCGCGCGCCGAGCCGGAGCGCCTGCAACGCGCACGCTTCGACCGCAATTACGTGCGCGTCGAGGGCGTGGCCAACCAGCTCGAGTTCACGCAGTCGGACAACTACAAGAGCGACCGCGAGATGTCGGTGTGCGAGCTACAGAACGACGTGGCGCGGTATGAAGCCGAGTTGATCCGGTCGCGCAACGACCTGCGCGAGGCGATGCGCCAGGTCGCGGTGGAGGCGCTGACCGGAACGCCGGCACAACCTCCGGAGATCTCGTCGCTGACGATGGTGAACGTGAATCCCGGCTCCCCGGCCCCACGTTCGCCTAACGCCTCGCTGGGACGCTTCTATTGCGACACCAGGGCGCGGTTCGAGAAAACGGCGGCCGGAGCGGCGCTGACCATGGTGCCGCTGCGATCGGTCGGCGGCAGGCAGGGGAATCCGCCGCCCGCTACACCGCTGCCGCCCCCCGCTCCGACACCGCCTG
>CAMPKM010000238.1 GCA_946887155.1 uncultured Gemmatimonadota bacterium | reverse complement strand
AGCGCGATTCCCTCGAGCGCCTTTCCCTCTGAAAGGAGCACTTCTCCCTCGACGCGCAGCCGGTCCGGCGATTCGACGCGCCGTCTCAACGTATCCACGACCTCCGCGTCGTACCGGTTGAGCCATTCCCTGGCGCGCTCGGAATCACCAGCCAATGCGTAGAGATCGATGATGCCGAAATAGGGCCAGGCGCCGGGTGCAATCGCTGCTCTCGCCGCGGCGATGGCCGCGTTCAGTTCCCGTGGGGGTCCGACCCGGTCATCGAGGAGGTCCATACGGCTGAACGCCGGAATGTCGATGGCCATCGCAACGCGATGCGCTGGATTCTTCGGGTCGAGTCCGCGCAGTTCCTGCCACATCCGATTGAACTCGGTGAGCCGGCCATCGAGCAACACCAACTCGGCCAGCCGCTGCCTCGCCCATCGGCGTTCGATCGTGTCGGGCTGTGTCAGTACGCTGTCGACGGCGCGCCGGTAACCGGCAAGGTCCCCGCGGAAGTACAGCAAGTGCACGGGCGTGCGCCGGACCAGGCTGTTTTGCGGATAAAGCGGCCTGGTGATCGCGAGCAACGAATCCACTTCGTCGAACTTCTGCTGGTAGAGGAGCGCCTCGATCAGGTTGGGTTGCGAGATGCGACCCAGTTGCGGGTTCAGCCGCCCGCTGGCACGGTACAGCGTTTCGGCACGAGCAAACTCGCGCCGCTGGGTCAGAAGGATCGCGAGGTTATTCGCGGCCCGAACCGAGTCGCCGAGTCGCAGCATTTCCTCGTACGCCGCGACGGCCTTGGCGCGATCACGATTTTCCCCGAGAGACGAGAGGTAGGTGGCTTCGATGAACGCGCGCTCTGACGGTGACGTGCGGTTCCGATGCCGCCAGGCCGCCGAGATGGCGGAATCGGTGATGACGCGCGGCCTGCGTGCGTTGCGCATAACGATGTACAGGCGACGCCATGCTTCCGCAAAGGTGGAATCCATGGCCGTCGCTTCGCGCAACAACGTGATTGCCCGGTCCCGGTTTCCCTCGATGATCTCGGCCCGGTCGCCCTCGGTGTACTTGCGAAGCGCTTCGAACGAAGCCGTCGTTACGCGGGCGAGCGACGGCGCGGAGTGGACGTCCTTCAGCGACTCACCGATCCGCTCACGCAAACGGCGGGACAGGTTGTCGACGACATCGATCAACCCGCGCGTGTCCGCGGCAGTCTCGATGAACGAGGCCAGTTCCTTGAGCGAATCGGCGGTGACAAGCCTCAGTGTCACGATATATCCGCCGTCGCCGGCGACGCCCGTGATATTGCCGTCGACGATCGCCTTGATCGCGTTCCGGCTGGCGAGTTCGCGCGCCACCGGAACATCGATGGCGCTGGTGCGGGGACGCGCCATCCGCGCCAGCGCCTCCGCCACCCCTTCCGGCGACAGCAGCGTAATGACTCTCGACTGGCCGAGTTGCGTCTTGGTCGCGGCGCTCAGCACCCGGCCCAGCGACGTATCCGCATTCGTGACGGTGAAGTCGGTGACGAGGATCGGTTCCTTCGAGTCGAACGTGCCGGCGGCAAGGAGTGAGCCGGCCGGCCCGATGCCTAACGCCCGCAGCAGCATGAACACGCCAACCAGCAACACGAAGCCGCTGACGGCGTAAATGCCGCCCATCTGGGTCCTGCGCCACGACACATGCGGGCTGGCCTTGAGCGCCAGGGTCGCCAGGGTTCCGTGCGTGCTCGCCGCGCTGTCGCTCGTCGG
The DNA here is from genome assembly GCA_946887155.1 of uncultured Gemmatimonadota bacterium. The sequence goes on along the minus strand of CAMPKM010000238.1, from coordinate 3,611 downwards.
CGTGATGCCCGCGGACCGCCTGACGACTCGCTGCACGTAGCCGGTCGCCAGGATCGCCGGAAGCCCCAGCGCCATGACGATGAGCGCGCCGGGGAAGACCCAGTTCGGCAATCCGATGGTGGAAACGGCGGCCTTCGCAACGATGGCGACCACCACGAACGCGACGGCGTACAGCATCAACATCCTCGGCATCATCCCCCGTCCAGCCAGGAGCAGGGGAGGGACTGCGGCGGACGAATCGGTGCTGGTGGTATCGAGCACCCGTGCCACGTCCATTGCCGCGGAGGGTCGATCCGCGGGATCCTTCGCCAGACACTGCGTGACGAGCGCCGCCAGCGCCGGTGAAATTTCCGCGCGGCGCGCGGTGATCGGGACGGGATCCTTCGCCATGTGGGCGGCGAGGAGCTGTTGCGCCGACTTCTCGACGAACGGCGGCTGGCCCGTCAGCATCTCGTACGCCATGCAACCGAACGCGTACAGGTCGGCGCGATGATCCGCGGTGGGATCCCCCGCCGCCTGTTCGGGCGCCATGTACGCCGGCGTGCCGATCGACGTACCAACCTGCGTGAGTGTCGCGCCGTGCGCGTGCGTTCGCGACGCGCTGATCGCCTTGGCGATGCCGAAATCCGTCACCACGGCGCTGCCGCCGGCGATCATGACGTTGTCCGGCTTGATGTCGCGATGGACGACGCCTTGATCGTGCGCATACGCGAGTGCGCGCGCTACATCGCGCAGGATGTTGACGGTCTCCGCGGCCGACAACGCACCTTGTCGCGCGAGGCGCGCCCGAAGTGACTCGCCGTCGACGAACGGCATCGTGTAGTACGGCAGGCCATTCGTTTCCCCCGCTGTCAGCACCGGTACGATGTGCGCGTGCTGAAGCCTGGCCGCGACCTGGATTTCGCGCTTGAACCGCTCGATGTTGACGTCGCCGGTGCGATCAGGAGGCAGGACTTTCACGACGACCCGGCGGCCGAGCGCGGTCTCCGTGGCAACAAAAACCTGCGACATGCCGCCACCGCCCAGTTCCCGCTCGAGGGTGTAGGCTGAGCCCAGTGTGCGTTGCAGCTGGTCGCGTATCTCCATCGGAAGCCGAAGCTTACGGCCCGGCAATGCTCGCGGCCAGACAGCCATGAGCTATTTACGCCCGATCGTTCGACGCACCCTCCTGGCGAACTGCGATTTCCCCCGCGACCTGCTTGGCGGTTATCGTCTCGGCAGCGCGTTGCCCGTGTTCCGCCCGATCCTGATCGTGACTTCACATGACGGCAAGAATCCCCTCCCAACAGATTGCACAAGTCGCCTCACCGGAAGATCAACGAGTCACGTTTGTCGAGCTTTTCTTCGACCTGGTATTCGTCTTCTGCGTGACGCAGGTCGTGAAACTGCTGCACGACGGTGTTACCTGGCGAGCGGTTGGCGAAGTAGTGCTCGTGTTCTGGATGGTGTGGTGGGCGTGGACGCAGTTCACCTGGGCACTCAACGCCGCCGATACCACGCACCCCCGTGTTGAGATGGCGACGCTGCTTGCAACGGGCGTCGCGTTTTTCCTGGCTGTGGGGATTCCTTCCGCCTTCCATGGACACGCGATGTGGTTCGCCGGCACGTACGTATCCGTTCGCGTGCTCGGCCTCCTCGTCTACGACTGGGTTGCGTGGACCGATCCGTCGCAGCGCGCCGCTGTTCGCCGCTTTTCAGTCGTTTCCCTCGGTGGCATGGTGGCCGTACTCGTGGGTGCGTACCTCGGCGGCCCGGGCCAATACGCGCTGTGGTCGATCGCTATCGGGCTCGATCTGCTCGCGGCGGCGGTAGGGGGCCGCTCCGAAGGATGGAACCTGCACCCCGAACACTTTTCCGAGCGCCACGGCCTGTTCGTCATCATTGCCTTGGGCGAATCCCTCATCGTCGCCGCGTTGAGCCTTTCTGACGGGGAGTTGCCCATCGATCAGGTGACGATGGCGGTCCTCGGCGTCGCCATCGCCGGCACGATGTGGTGGTCGTACTTCGCGCGCAGCAAGCAGGAACTGGAGCACGCCCTTGAATCCGCCGAAGGCGTCGAGCGATCGACGCTCGCGCGCGATGTGTATTCCGTCCTCCATTTCCCAATGGTGCTTGGCATCGTCGCGTTTGCGACTACGATCGAACACGCGCTCACGCACCCTCACGATCTGCTGGGATTGCCGGGTCGCTCGTTGCTGGCGGCATCCATGCTGTTGTTCGCCGGCGGCATGGCCGTAGCGCTGGCGCGGGCGGGACGGCCGATTTCATTGGCCCGCCGATGGATCCCGCTGGCCACCGCCGCGACCGTGATTTCGCTGGCGAACGTCCAGGCACTGGTGAGTCTGGCAGCGGTGTTGGCCGGCATGATGCTATTGGCGTTGGCGGAGCCGGTCCGGGTCCGTCATGACTTCGAGGCTCGAAAAGCCAGCGCCTCCGAGTAACGAGGCGTATTCAATTGTTGTAGTTTGGCCCGCTCAGGGTCCGTTGCCACGATTGCACCCAACCTCCTATGCGCCGTCTCCTCAGTATCGCCGCTCTGGCCATCGCTTCCGTTGCCAGCGCCCAGAACTCGACAACCAACGGTCAGGGCTCGTGGAATCCCGACGACGTGCTGCGAAAGGAAGGCTGGGTAAAGCCGCCGGCCGTCGTGGAGCGAATCATCACGGCTCCGCGGACCGACATTTCCTTTTCGTTGCAGAGCCCGGACCGGAAATGGTTCGTTCGAACCGCGATGCCCGACCGTGGCGACATCCGGGACTACGGTAAGCCGCACATCTACCTCGCCGGACTCGCGGTAGATACGAAGGCGAACCGCGCGCGTTCGATGACCATGCGTGCCGGCACCGCGCTCATGCTCGTCGACCCGAAGACGAACGCGACGAAAAGCCTGGAAGTGCCCAAAGGCGCGACCGTGTCGTCGCCCACCTGGTCGCCTGATGCAACGAAGCTGGCCTTCGTGGCGAACTTCTCCGATGCGTCGCATGTGTACGTCGCTGACGTGGCGACCGGGAAGTCGACACAGCTCACGCGCACCGCGCTGCTCGCGACGCTGGAAAATGGCGTCGACTGGAGCGCGGACGGCAAGACCGTCACCGTGGTCGTGCTGCCCGATGATCGTGGCGCGCCACCGACGCACGGACCCGATGGCATCGAGGACGGTCCCCAGGTGAAGCTGACCGAAGGACGACGGATCCCCCAGCGCGTCCACTGGAGCCTCCTCGAGGATCCGCACGACCAGGCCATCCTCAAGTACTACACGACGGGCCAGCTGGCGCAGATCGACGTCCGGTCCAGGACAATGAAAAAGATCGGCGCTCCCGCAATGATCCGGTCGGTCGATGCGTCGCCCGATGGGAATTACTTCCGCGTGAGCGTCATGACGGAACCGTTCTCCTATCGGGTTCCCACGAACAGCTTCGGTTCGATCGACCAGTTGTGGGACAACAGCGGCAAGGTCGTCGCTGAGCTGGGACGTACTCCGCTGCGTGAAGGAGAGATTGGTGACGATGACGCACCGGGCGGCGGTTTCGGTCGCGGCAATGCGTCGTCAGCGTCCGACACGGGCAAGCGCAACCTGCAGTGGAATCCGGTCGGCCCCGGCCTCGTCTACC
>CAMPKM010000237.1 GCA_946887155.1 uncultured Gemmatimonadota bacterium | reverse complement strand
TAGTCCACGATCGAGCACGTCAGCGGCTGGTTGTTGACCGTAACCGCGATGGCCTGATCGTTGTTCGTGAACCCGAACGTGCTGAAGGGGAGCGTGATGCCGGTATATGAGCCGCGCGTGACGGCGGCGATGGCGGTCGCCATCCGGTCATGATCGAACGCCGGCCGCCTGACCGGCGCGTCACGATTCGCGACGTCCACCAGCGTGAAGGTGAATCCGCCCAGCACCGACTTTCGATAGACCAACCTGGCGTTGCTGAACCACCTGGGTGAGTCGATGGCATCGATCATGAGGCTCTGGTACCGGGCCGAGAGGCCCCGAGCCCGATCGTACTCGTCGGCGGTCACACCCTGACCGGAAACGCTGGCAGCCAGCCCGAGGCAAAGGCTCGATGTCAGGAGTAGAGCGATCCGCATTCTGACCTGCCTTTCTGAATGTCAGCGCAAGGCGCAGGGCGCCAGGCGCAAAGAACAGAATCCGAGAGTTCGGTTCGGTGGGTAGTCGCAACAAGATGTGGCGATGCCAGCGGCTGGCACCATAGGTTTCGTTGCTCTGATTGCGCCTTGTGAACGTGACCCCACGCTTTCTTCACTCAATTCCATGCTGAGCGCTATTCGGCAGCTCGCTCTCGCGTCGCTTTGCCTGCTCCCCATGACCCTCCCCGCGCAGGGTGCGTCAAAGCCCGACACCACCAGGCCGGCCATGGGCGACCACATGATGGGTCCATGGAAGGAGATGAATGCGTTTCATCGCGTGATGGCCGCCACGTGGCACCCGGCGTCGTCGAAGAACGACCTCGCTCCGCTCAAGGCGCGCGCCACGGAGCTTGCGACGGCAGCAGAGAAGTGGGCGGCATCGAAACCTCCAGCGACTCCGGCATCGTGCAATTCGGCAGAAGTCGGCGCAGCCGTCTCAAAAGTCGCACGCGAAGCCAAGGCACTCGTAGTCCTACTCGACTCGGGCGCAGCCGATGACAAACTCAAGGCTGCGCTGAAAGGCGTGCACGACACGTTCGAGCTTGCGGAACACGCTTGCGGACGATTGCCGCTGTATTCTTTAGCGGCGATCAGGTCTGGTAGGGCAGGAACGCGGATAGCACTGGAGATGCGGATTCACACGGGTTAGAGCATGCCGCGAGGGGCGCCAGCAGGATCACTGAAGTCCAGACTGATGACCGGCGCCCCTCACGGCATGCTCAATCAGTGTCGATCACGTCATCCGTGCTTTCCCTGTTCTGCCGTATCAGGATCTTATCGCCCTTCTCTAATCACCGGTGGCAATCGCCTCACCAACCACGTTGCGGCCATTCGATCGCGCCACTTCGGCCAGGAATCGCCCGCTCGCCTTCACGCGTCGTTCCTGGGTCTCGAAGTCGACTTGCACGATTCCGAACGGCATCGTGTAGCCACTGTTCCACTCGAAGTTGTCCAGCAGTGACCAGGCAAAGAACCCGCGCAGGTCGACTCCTTCCTGAATTGCCTGCAGCGCGGCCCGGATGTGGGCGCGGAAGTACTCCACGCGTTGCGGATCCGGCACGTCCTCGCCATCGGTCCCCACGGGATCCTTGAATGCCGCGCCGGTCTCGGTGATGTAGATCGACACGCCGTCGTAGCGCTCGTGAAGACTCTTGAGTGCCTCCGTTAACCCGCCCGGATACACTTCCCAGCCGATCAGCGTGCTCGTCGATGCCTGCTGGACGCCCCGCGCCCTCAGCGGAAGCGACTCGGCGTCTTCGCCAACGACCACGCGGGTGTAGTAGTTCACGCCAACGTAGTCGATCGGCTGGTGGATGACCTTGAGGTCTTCGTCGCTCAGCGCTTTCCAGTCCCGCCCGAACATCTCCGGCAACTCGTCAGGCGTTTTACCGAGCAGGATGGCGTCGAGGAACTGAAGGTTGCGCCAGGCATTGGCGCGACTCGCGGCCTGCTTGTCGCCGGGACTGTCGGTCGCCGGGTACTTCGGCTGGATATTGACCGCGATTCCGATGCAACCGTCGCCGCGATCACGGTAGGCCGAGACGGCGTAACCGTGCGCGCGAAGCAGGTTACGCGCGACCACCGGCGCCTCCGCGGCATTCCGGTGGCCGGGTGCGTACACGCCGGTCACGTACCCCTTCTCCATGATGATCGCGGGCTCGTTGATCGTCATCCAGTACGGCACGCGATCGCTGAAGGCACGGAACGCGAGGTCGGCGTAGTCACCGAACCAGCGGGCGGTATCATCGTTGAGCCAGCCGCCCTTGTCTTCGAGCGCGAGCGGAAGGTCCCAGTGATACAGCGTCACGAAGGGCCGGATGTGTCGCTCGAGGAGCAGGTCGATCAACCGATCATAGTAACCCAGGCCTTTCGGGTTCATCCGGCCTCGGCCCTTGGGCAACAGGCGCGCCCAGGCGAGGCTGAACCGATAGGCGTCGAGCCCAAGCTCGGCCATCAGGGCCACGTCGTCTGCATAACGATTGTAGTGGTCGCAGGCGATGTCGCCCGTGGCGCCCGCAACCGTCATGCCGGGAGAATGCGAGAATCGGTGCCAGATGTTGGGTCCGGCACCGTCGGCCAGCGTGCAGCCTTCGATCTGGTACGCCGAGGTAGCGACGCCCCAGAGAAAGTCCTTCGGAAATTCGACGATATCAGTCATATGGCGTGGGTTCGTGATAAGAAAACATCACGAACCCGCGCCGAACACCCTTGTTTCAGAAATAGGGGTCAGACCCGATTTCATTCGTAGCGGAGCGCCTTGATCGGGTCGATTCGGGCCGCCTTCATTGCGGGGATACCTCCGGCAGCGAGCGCGACCGCAGTCAGCAGAACGGCGGCGGCAGCCATTGCGAACGGGTCGGTCCCTTGCAGCCCGAACAGGAGGCTGCTGGCAAGCTTCGACAAGCCTAGCGCGGCGGCGATTCCGACGACTGCGCCGATCACCGTCATGACCGCGACCTGCTTCAACACCATGGCTCGCACGCGGCCGGCGTTCGCACCGAGTGCCATCCGCACGCCGATTTCGCGCGTGCGTTGCGAGACGGTATACGCGAGCACGCCATAGAGGCCGATCGCGGCCAGCAGCGTCGCCAGAAGAGCAAAGGCGGCGGACAACGTGCTGATCATGCGATCGAGGAACACGTTCTCCTTGATCTGCGATTCCATCGTGCGGAGCTCTTCGATGGGAAGATTGGGATCGATCCGCTTCACCACCGAAGGCACGGTCCGCAGGAGCAGGCCTTCATCAGCCGAGCTGCGGACGTAGAACTGTATGTATCCGGTGAGCGAGTCCTGGCGATACGGGGTGTAGAACATCGGCGGCACCGGGTCGCGGACATCGCTGTTCTTCGCGTCCTTCACGAAGCCGACGATCTCCATGTCGAGTGGTTGCTCGCGCCCATTCGTTGCCATCAGCTTGCCCACGGGCGACGTGCCGAGGTTGAACTTGCGCGCGAACGCTTCGTTCACGATCGCGACCTTTGGCCGGCCGACGACGTCGGTTTCGCTGAACTCGCGTCCGGCGAGCATGGTGGCGCCCATCGTCCGGAAGAAACCCGGGCCGACCTCGTTGTATCGCGCGTTGATGTCGGTGTCGGGCGTGGTGGCGAAGCCCTCGACGGTGACGCCAGTGCCGGAGCTGCTACCGGCAAGGACGGGGATAGCCGCCGCGGTGACGCCGGCAACGCCTGGCAACGCGGCGAGTTCCTGTTCCATCTGCAGGAACAGTGCATTGGCGCGCGGAGGCGTATAGCCGTTCAGTATGGGTGACACGCCGAACGTCACCATGTTTTCCGGGCGGATACCCAGCTCCTGGCGGCTCACGTTGGCCAGGCTCTTCACGAACAGCGATGCCATCACGAGCAACGTCATCGCGAGGCCCATCTGCACGGTGACGAGCGTGGTGCGGAAGCGAACCGCCGAGCGAGCACCGGACTGGCCGGTGTTGGCGCGGATCATTGCGATCAGGTCGGGCCGGGTGCTGTGGAAGGCCGGGAACAACCCGAAGATGATGCCGGTTCCTAACGAGAGCGCGGCCGCGAACAGCAGCATCGCCCCGTCCATCGTGAAGGTGAACACCCCGGCCGCGTCGGTCGGGAGGAAGGAGTTGATCAGTCCGACCGTCCACTTGGCGACGAGCAGGCTGGCGATGCCGCCGATCACCGCGAGCATGATGGCTTCCGTGAGCAACTGGCCGAGCAACTGCATGCGCCCGGCGCCGAGGGAGAGGCGGACGGCCATTTCCATGGCGCGATTGGCGCCGCGCGCCAGGAGCAGGTTGGCGATGTTGGCGCAAGCGATGAGGAGCACGATCGCGGTGATGGAGAACAGCATCAGCAGCGGGGTAGTTGCTTCGAGGGCGATGCTGCTCTGGCCGCGTTCCCCTTCCTCGACGACGATTTCGCGTGCCTTGAACCGGGCCATCGTCTGCTCACTCATGCCTTCCTGGAGCGGCGACTCGACGTCGTTCAGGATCGGCTTGTACAGCGCGTTGAGCGCGAGCCCCGCGCGCTCGATCGTGACGCCGGGCTTGAGCCGGCCGAAGACGTAGACCCAATACGACCGGCGGTTCTCGAAGGACCGGAAGCCGGGCGACATGAGGCCCCGCATGGTGATCGGCACGAACACGCGTGGGCGATCGCCTAACGTGGTGCCCTCGAATCCTTTCGGCGCGACCCCGACCACGGTCATGGACTGGCCGTTGATCGTGAGCACATCACCGATGATCGCCGGGTCGAGGCCGTGCTGGGTCTCCCAGTAGCTGTAGGAAAGGACGGCAACAAAGTGGCCGCCGATAATACGGTCGTCGTCGGGCGTGAGTAGCCGGCCGGCCGCCGGTCGCAACCCCAGCACCGGAAAGTACGAGCCCGAGACGAGCGCGCCCGAGGCGCTGGACGTGTTGCCCTTGTAGGCGAGGTTGACGCCGAACGTGCGATGGGCCGCGAGACCGGTGAGGACATCCTGCCGCTGCTCGAGGTCGCGGTACATCGGATAGCTGAACACGACCTCGCAGTTCCCGGCCTGGTTGCAGGACTGCGATCCCGGCTTCGGGCCGGGAGCGGACAGGTTGATGAGCCGATCCGCCTCGGGCACGGGCACCGGGCGAAGCAGGATCTGGTTAAAGAACGAGAAGATGGCCGCGTTGGAGCCGATACCCAGCGCCAGCGAGAGGACCGTCACCAGCGTGACAAAGGGCGTTCGCATGAGGGTGCGGAACGCGAGTCTGGGGTTGACCATGCAGGGATGCCTCGAACTGGTGGGGCGCATGCCCGGGAGGGGCTATGTCTGGTCTACGAGACAGGGAGCATCCCGGTTTCGGCCGCGATCCCTCCGACGAAAGACCCGACTGGAGGTCTGTCGCTCCGTCACCAAGGG
>CAMPKM010000236.1 GCA_946887155.1 uncultured Gemmatimonadota bacterium | reverse complement strand
GTCGTCGATCGGGCTGCGCGCCACCAAGTCCACCCTCGATTCGACGTGGAGCATCCTCGCCAGCCGCGTGATCGAGCCACGCCTCGATTCGGTGGAGGTGGAGCTCATCCGGCGGCAGCTGATGGCCGGCGTCCGACAGCGGGACGACTCGCCCGATGCCCTGATCGAGTTCGTCGCCGATACGTTCGCGTTTCGTGGCCACCCGTACGCGGTGGCGCCGGCGGGAACCGAGTCGTCGCTCGGCTCGATCACGCTGCAGGACCTGCGGAAGTACCACGACACCCAGGTCGTGAAGTCCCGGATGCTGCTGGTGGTGGTCGGCGACGTGGCGCGCGGCCGCGTCGAACAGCTGGTGCGTGGTTCGTTAGGCAGGCTGCCCGCCGGGTCGTATCGCTGGACGCTGCCCGACACCCTGCCGCGCGCGAAGTCGAGCGTGCTGACGATCAATCGTGCGCTGCCGACGAACTACATCCTTGGGTACTACGCCGGCCCCCGCGCGGATTCACCCGATTACCACGCGCTGCGCATCGCGACCGCCATCCTGTCCGGACAGCTGTTTCACGAGGTGCGTTCGCGGCAGAACCTGACGTACGCGGTCGATGCGCCTTTCGTCGAGCGGGCGGTGTCCGCCGGCGGGCTGTACGTGACCACCGTGAACCCGGAGCGCACCATCGAGGTGATGCAGCGCGAGTTGCTGGACCTGCAAACGGGTATGGTGGATCCGAGCTCGCTCGAACGCCTGATCCTGCAATTCATCACGCAGTATTTCCTGGACAACGAATCGGGTGCGCAGCAGGCCGATTTTCTGGCGCGCGCGGAACTGTACTACGGCGACTTCCGTCGCGCCGATGGCTTCGTCGATGAGCTTCGCGCCATTACGCCCGCCGACATCCAGCGCGCCTCACTGCGCTACATGCGCGACATCCGCTTCGTGTATATCGGCGACGCGCGGCGCGTGCCGACGGCACTTATGGAGAAGTTTTAGGAAGCCTGTTCGGGCACGCCCAGTCGCGCGCGGAGGTCATCGGCCAGCGCCGCGTTCGTGGCGACCGCGTCGGCGCCCATCCCGCGCCGTCCGTTCCAGTCCGTGAGCACTCCGCCGGCCTCCTCGATGATCGGCACGAGCGCCGCGACGTCCCACGGACTGAGGCGATCGTCGACCATGAGTTCCGCTCGCCCGGTCGCCACCAGCACATAGCCATAGCAGTCTCCCCACGAACGAGCGATGGCCACCTGGTTGCACAAGTCGATCCACCGGGGCAGGCGCGCTGGATGCCAGCGAAAGCGATGATCGGTGCCTGACACGGTGGCGTCGCTAATGTCGCTGACACTCGATACCGATGCGCGTGCGCCATTGTGCCAGCACCCTTCTCCACGCGACGCGACGACGAAGTCACCACTGGCAGCGCAGTTGATGGCGCCCGCCAGCACGACACCATCTTCTTCCACCGCGACCATCGACCCCCATAACGGTACGCCGCGCACAAAACTGCGGGTGCCGTCGATCGGATCGATCAACCACCGGCGCGTGCCTGTCCCGCGAGCGCCGAACTCCTCGCCCATGATCGCGTCACCGGGGAAACGCGACTCGATCCATTGGCGTACCGCCGATTCCGCCTCTCGATCGGCGCGAGTTACCTCGGAGCCATCTGCCTTGAGTTCGACCGCAATTCCCGTCCGGAAATGTGAAAGCGCCGTTTTGCCACACACGAGGGCGGCCTCGTGCACAGCTTCGAGCAACAACGACTGGATCATCGGGTTACCAGATGAGAGCGAGGAGCAAGGATCAGCGAAGTAATCTGAGCCGTGACAATCGTTTGCACGATTCCCGTCAGCCGGCTCATCGAAATGTCTGACCGCCTCAAGCGCGCAGTGATGAGGTTCGGGATTGCGCGGCCGGAGCTTGTGAATAAATTCACAACCGACCATTCGGAGATCCAGCCGTTTTGGTCGACCTTTTCCTGGATCGACGGTGTGACCTATCGGAGGCTTCCAGAAATGCGAGTGCTCGGTGTCGCCCTTCTCTCGGGCGTTGTACTTCTCGGTGCGTGCGGTGGCGGAGAGAACGCGCCTGCGACTGATACAGCGACGACCCCGGCGGTGACGCCGGCGCCCACCGGCTCGGCTGCGTTTGCGCCAATTACCGGCACGACTCACGTCGTCAACATGGTTGGCGATGCGACGGGATATCGCTATGAACCCGCCAACATCACGGCCAAGGCCGGCGACGGCATCAAGTTTGTCATGGTCAGCGGCGCTCCGCATAACGTTGGGTTCGACCCGGCAACGATTCCGGCGGGCTCGAAGGACCAGCTCTGGGCCAACATGCCGAATTCCGTCGACGGTTCTTCCCAGATGTTCCTGAACCCGAATGAAGAGTGGACGATGTCGCTCGCCAACCTGCCGCCCGGCAAGTATCCATTCTTCTGCACGCCCCACCTCGCCATGAACATGCGGGGCGAAATCACGATCCAGTAACGCGATCAGCATGCGTGTTCTTCCCGGGAGCGGCGAAAGTCGCTCCCGGTTTCTTTTCCCTTGTAGCGGATGCCATGCCAGGTCTGATCGCGTTCGATAACCTTCCTTCAGCGACGATCCCGGTCTGACCGCGACGGCGCAACTCGTCATGACCGGATACTCGGACCGAATCAACCACGCGCTCGCGTTCGCCGCCAAACATCACGACCAGCAGGTCCGGCGCGGCACGAGACCACCGTATTCCACGCAGTCGGCAAACCTCGCCGTGATCCTCACCCGGTACGGAAGTGACGAGGACACCGTGACCGCCGGCATCCTGCTCGAAGTGGTTGAGGACTATTCACGCGAACGATTCAGCCAGGACGTATTTGTCCATCGTATCGCGGAGAAGTTCGGCACTCGCGTCCTCGACATCGCCCAGCCGGCCACGGAGCGGCGTACCGCCGACGATGGACTCGACCTCGGTCCTGAAGAACGGCGCGAGGATCTACTGCATCGCCTGGCCAATGCGCCAGCGGAGAGTCGCTTGCTCGCGGCTGCCCACGCGCTGCATAGCGCGGCCACCTTGGTCGCCGACCTCCGGCGCACCGTGGAAGTGCAATCGATCTGGGCCCGCGTGCCCGGCGGCAAGACTCGCGCCCTGGCTTCGTACCGCCGGCTTCATGACCGGCTCTCCGGGTCGGAGGGCGCGCCCACGGCGATCCTCGACGAACTCCGCCAGACGCTGGACGCGCTGGCAACGATCCCGGACTGAAGCCTAACGAGCCACGCCGGCGGGGGCGGCCGGGTACCGGCGGGCCACGTAATCATCCAGCAGCTCGAGAAACTCGGCGACGATGCGCTCACCCTTGAGGGTGACATGCAACCGGCCGTCGACATACACCGGCGCCTTCGGCTCCTCGAACGTTCCCGGCAGGGAGATGCCGATGTGGGCGTGCTTCGACTCGCCCGGTCCGTTCACGACGCACCCCATTACGGCAACGCGCATCTCCTCCACGCCAGGGTGCTGGTCCCGCCACTCGGGCATCTTTCGCTTGAGGTGTGCCTGGATGTCTTCCGCCATTTGCTGAAAGAACGTCGACGTCGTCCGGCCGCAACCGGGACACGCCGTTACTTGCGGCGCGAACTGCCGTAACCCGAGCGACTGCAGCACCTGCTGGGCGACGGTCACTTCCTCCGTGCGGTCGCCGCCGGGGCGCGGCGTGAGTGACACGCGAATCGTGTCGCCAATGCCGTCGGCGAGAACGATCGCCAGGCCAGCAGCGCTGGCAATGATGCCCTTGCTGCCCATGCCGGCTTCGGTCAGGCCGAGATGGAGCGGATAGTCGCAACGTGCCGCCAGGCGGCGATACACGTCGGCCAGGTCCGCGACCTGCGACACCTTGGCGGAAATGATGATCCGGTCATGCGCGAGGCCGGTTTCCTCGGCCAACGCCGCCGAGCGCACGCCGCTCTCGACCATCGCGCTGATGTAGACGTCTCGCGCGTCGTCCGGCTCGGAACGCAGCGCGTTTTCGTCCATCATCTGCGTCAGGAGGTCCTGGTCGAGTGATCCCCAGTTCACGCCGATGCGTACCGGCTTGTCGTTGGCTTTCGCCACCTCGATGATCGTGCGGAAGTTCTCGTCGCGCCGCTTGCTTCCGACGTTGCCGGGATTGATCCGGTACTTTGCCAGCGCCGACGCGCACGCAGGGTGGCGGGTGAGCAGCAGGTGACCGTTGTAGTGAAAGTCGCCGATGATGGGTACGGTGACGCCGGCGTCGCTGATGCGGGCAACGATCTCCGGGACGGCCGCAGCGGCTTCGTCGGTATTGACAGTTACACGCACGAGCTCGGATCCCGCACCGACCAGCGCGATAACCTGCCGGGCGGTGGACACGGCGTCGGCGGTATCGGTGTTTGTCATGGACTGCACCACGATCGGGTGAGCTGAACCGACCGGGACATCGCCCACGCGAACCGTGACTGTTTGTCGTCGAGCCTGAAGCGACACTTCGCACCCTCCCGCGCGTGCTGTAAACTATCCGCGCGGAGGGAGCATCGGGTCCCGGGCAGGCCGGCAACGAATCTCGGCGAGGCATCTCATGGCGGACGACGAAACCACTCCCGATCCCGGCTCACCTCCACCCGCAGATCAGCCGCCGGAGCCCGTTGAGCCACGCCGCGGGTTCTTTCGCCAGCACTGGGGGAAATTGACCCTCATGACGCTGATACTCGGCCCGCTCGTCGTGTTCAGTGTCTGGGCGTCGATCGCGCTGTCGTATGACTACTCAACAGGGGATCGTGTGGGATGGGTGCAGAAACTCTCCCGGCGCGGCTGGCTCTGCAAGACGTGGGAGGGAGAACTCCAGATGTCCAACATTCCCGGCAGCGCGCCGATGTTGTTTGCGTTTACGGTGCGGGATGACAGTATTGCGGGCGCGATCGAACAGGCCGCGGGACGCAAGGTTTCGCTGACCTACGAGCAGCACATCGGTGTTCCGACGACATGCTTTGGTGAGACGGAGTATTTCGTGACGAGGGTTCGGGTGCTGGAACCATAGGGAGGGCAGCCGGGCGCGAACTGCCAAGGGGCGCGAACTGCCCAAGGGGCGCGAACTGCCAAAGGGCGCCAACTGCCAAACGGCGCGGGGTGCCAAACGGCGCGAGGTGCCGAAGAGCGCATCGGCTTGGAGAGCACAGCCGGCGAGTTCAGACGTGCCGAATACGGCATTCCGGAAGCAGTGAGCAATGCCGGTCATGAAGCGCCAACGACCTTCGTGCTGTCCTTGCCGTCGTGGTACGATGTTGCTGGCAGTTCGCGCCTCTGGCAGTTCGTGCCTTCTGGCAGTTCGCGCCTTTCGGCAGTTCGCGCCTTTCGGCAGTTCGCGCCCTTGGCAGTTCGCGCTTC
>CAMPKM010000235.1 GCA_946887155.1 uncultured Gemmatimonadota bacterium | reverse complement strand
TGATGAACGAGATCGCGCAGAACAAGAACGTGATCCTGTTCATCGACGAGCTGCATACGCTCGTAGGCGCCGGCGCGGCGGAAGGGGCCATCGATGCCAGCAACATGCTCAAGCCGGCCCTGGCACGCGGCGAACTGCAGTGCGTCGGTGCGTCGACGCTCAACGAGTACCGCAAGTACATCGAGAAGGACGGGGCGCTCGAACGCCGCTTTCAGACGGTCATCGTCGATCCACCATCGATCGACGAAACGGTTGCGATATTGCGTGGCCTGAAGAAGAAGTACGAGGATCATCATCGCATCGAGATCCCGGACGACACACTCGTGGCCGCGGCCAAGCTTTCCGAGCGCTACATCACGGATCGCTTCCTGCCGGACAAGGCGATCGACGTGATCGACGAAGCCGGCGCGCGGGCGCGACTCGCGGCGCAGGCGCCGCCGCCCGAAGTGGCGCAGCTCAAGGAAGAGCTGGAAAAGGTGAACGGCGAGAAGGAAGCGGCCGTTCGCGACCAGAACTTCGAGCGCGCGGCATCGCTGCGTGACAGCGAGCGCGTGCTGCAGGGCGACATCCGGAAAAAGCAGGAAGAGTGGGAGAAACGGCGGCAGTCGCATCGCCCGTCGATCTCCGAGGAGAACGTCGCGTTCATCGTGAGCCGCTGGACGGGCATTCCCGTGACGCGCCTTCGCGAAGCTGAAACCGCGCGCCTCCTCCGGATGGAAGAAGAGCTCCACCAGAACGTGGTCGCGCAGGAAGAAGCCATTCGGTCCATTGCCCGTTCGATCCGACGCAGCCGCGCCGGGCTCAAGGACCCGAAACGTCCGATCGGCTCGTTCATCTTCTCCGGCCCAACGGGCGTCGGAAAGACCGAGCTGGCCCGCGCACTGGCCAAATTCCTCTTCGCCGACACGAGCGCGCTCATTCGCGTCGACATGAGCGAATACATGGAGAAGTTCTCGGTATCGCGCCTCATCGGCGCGCCGCCGGGCTACGTCGGATACGAAGACTCGGGTACGCTGACGAAGGCGGTTCGCCGCAAGCCGTACAGCGTCGTGCTCCTCGACGAAATCGAGAAGGCCCACCCCGACGTCTTCAATATCCTGCTCCAGGTGCTCGACGAAGGCCACCTGACCGACAAGTACGGCCGCGTGATCGACTTCAAGAACACGGTCGTGATCATGACGTCGAACGTTGGCGCCAAGGACATCTCGAGGAACAAGTCACTCGGCTTCACCGCGCCGGACTTCAAGGCGAGCTTCGAGCGAATGGCCGAAAAGGTGAAGGAAGAGCTGCAGCACGTGTTCAATCCGGAGTTCCTGAACCGTGTGGATGACATCATCGTCTTCCATCCGCTGCAGCGCGACCACATCCGGCAGATCGTGTCGATCCTCCTGCAGGAAACGCGCAAGCGCCTGTCTGAAGAGGAGCTGTCGGTTCGGCTGAGCGAGGCCGCGACGGACTTCCTGGTCACGCACGGATTCGATGAACAGTACGGGGCGCGTCCGCTGAAGCGAGCGATCCAGCGCTACATCGAGGACCCGCTCAGCGAGAAGATCCTGGTGGCGGAGTTCTCGAAAGGCGACGAAATCGAGATCGACGTGGCGCCTGACGGGACAAAGCTGGAGTTCCGGGTCCTGTCGCCCCAGCCCAACGCGTAAGCGTTCGAGGCGTTCCATGTGTCGAACAATCCGGCCGGGCTGAACCCGGCCGGACTTGTTTGTGTATATTAGCCCCCATGCTTCGCAAAGCCTTCTCGCTCTTGCTGTTCGCCGTTGTGCCGGGCGTCCTTTCGGCCCAGGACGTCACGAGCGGACGGTGCGCCAGTCCAGACTCGATCGCCGTTCGTGGGAACCGGCGTGTGGATTACGGATCCGTCATCGCGACGACGGCGCTCGTACCAGGCACGCAGCTCAATTACCGCATCCTCCAGCGGTCGCTTCGCGACCTGTACGAGACGGGCAATTTCGAGAACGTGACCCTGACGTGTGAGTCCGTTCCGAACCGGGCCATCCTCACGTTCAACGTGGTTGAGCGACCGGTTCTCGAATCGGTGCAGGTGCGGGGCGTGAACCGCCTCAGTGAGCGGCAGATCCGCGACCTGGCCGAGCTGCCCGCCGCGCGACCCGTCGACGCATCCGCCGTTGCCCGCGCGGTCTTCAAGATCGACTCCACCTACGAGAAGGCCGGCTACTACCTGGCGCGTGTGCGCGCGGAGTCGACGGTTGTTTCGGAGGGCAACATCGGCATCACCTTCACCGTCGAGGAAGGGAGGCGTCTCGCCCTGTCGGGCCTGAGGGTCATCGGCAACGACCACGTGTCAGCAGACGACATCGCCGGCGCGATGAAGACGAGACCTGAAGGGTTCTGGTTCTTCCGGTCCGGCGAGATCAACGATGACGAGTACGCGGCTGACCTGTCGGAGCGCATTCCGGCCTTGTATGCGAGCCGGGGGTTCATCGATTTCCGCGTCGCGAAAGACACGTTGTACGTCGATCGTGAACACGGTAAGGCACTGCTCGAGCTCACGGTGGTCGAAGGACCCCAGTACCGCGTTGGCGATTTCGACGTGGTGGGCGGCCGCCATTTCTCGGACGAGGAAATCAACAACTACTTCCCGTTCACGGACACGAGCCGCCCGCTCGCGTCCCGGGTGACAGATTTTCTGCGGCGTCGGACCCCGGTGGCGCAGGACGTCTTCAACCAGGCGAACTGGGAAAACGCGACCAACCTGGTTCGTCAGGCGTACGCCAACGACGGCTACATCTATTCGCAGGTCGAGTCCATTGTCGAGCGGCGGGTGGCGCCGGACAGCACCCATTACGTGGACCTGCGCTGGGAAGTGCAGGAAGGGTCTCCGGCGATCATCAATCGCATCGAGATCGTGGGCAATGACTTCACGACCGAGATGTGCATCCGCGACCAGCTGGTGATCCTGCCGGGCGACGTTTACAACCATCAGCGCCTGATCCAGAGCTGGCAGGGCATCGGCAACCTCGGTTTCTTCGAGACACCGCTGCCCCCGCCTGACCAGAGAAGGGTCAACGAGCAGGGCGACATCGACCTGATTTTCCGCGTGAAGGAGAAGCGGACGGGCAACGTGAATTTCGGCGCGTCGATGGGTCAGGGCACCGGTTTCGGTGGATTCATCGGGCTCGACCAGCCGAACCTCTTTGGACTCTGCAAGCGCGGTGCGCTGCAATGGCAGTTCGGGCGGTACTTCAACGACTTCAACCTGTCGTACACCGATCCGCGCATCCGCCAATCGATGGTATCCGGGTCGGTCATGTTGTATCGCACCATGGCCCGTTACTACATCGCGGACCTTGGCCGCAGCCTTCGCACCGGCGGACAGGTGCAGGCCGGGTTCCCGGTCCCGTTCGATTTCTGGACGCGCGTGTTCCTCTCGTATTCCGGTGAAGGAGTACGGTTCGGTGAATCCGGCCTGCTTGGCGAGACCGGTGACCTCTACGGCAACAGCTCCTTCCGGTCGTCGTTAGGCCTCACCATCACCCGCGACACCCGGAACGGCACTCCGTTCCCGACGTCCGGTGCCAGCCAATCCCTGAGCGCGTCATTCACGGGTGGACCGTTCGGTGGAACGTCGTCCTTCCAGCGGTACACGACGGAGACGAGCGCGTGGGTGCCGATTGGCCAGGTCGGTGGCACCAAGCCGGGACAGCAGCCCATGCTCTTCACGGCGGGCCTGTCCACCCGCGCCGGCGCCGTGTTCGGAAGCACCGGGCCGTTCTTCTTCAGCCAGGAATTCGCCCTTGGCGGCGTGCAGTATGGCGAGCGCCTGCGCGGCTACGAGGAGTTCTCGATCACGCCTGACGGGTACCTCATCGGCACCAGCACCTACAACGCCCAGCGGTCCTCGTTCGGCAAGGCGTTTTTCTCCACGACGGCCGAAGTCGGCCTGCGGATGAACCAGAGCCTGTACGTGAATACGTTTTTCGAGGCTGGTAACGTCTGGCGACGGGCTCGGGAAATCGATCCCACAAGGCTTTTCCGGAGCCTCGGCCTGGGGGCCTCCGTCATTACGCCGTTCGGCCCTCTGGGCCTGGACTACGCCTACGGGGTTGACCGACTCGACCTCAATGGCAGACGGGACCCGAAGTGGCAATTACATTTCAGGTTTGGTCAAATCTTCTAGATTCGATCCTCCGGGTCTTCCGGGGTGTTTAAAGGGGGGCGGGCGCAGGGGATCGCTGCTCGTCATCCAACAAGGAGCGGAAATGGCACATTGGTTCAAGCTGGCCCTGCTGGGTGCGCTGGTGCTCCCGGTCGCGACGGAGATCGTTGCGGCACAAGCAACGGCGGCGCCGAAGTTCGCGTACGTCGACTCCCGGACCATTCTGCAGCGCGCGCCGGGCTCGGCTGCCATCCAGGCGCAGATCACCAAGGAGCGACAGGACGCTCAGGCCTCTGTTGCGAAACTGCAGGACAGCCTTCGCGTGATGTACGACACGTACCTGAAGGAAAAGGGGACGCTCACGACGGCGCAGCAGCAGCAGCGCGAACAGGCGTTGCAGCAGAAGAACGCAGACTTCGACCAGCGCGTCGGCCAGCTCGACCAGGACATGCAGAAGCGGCAGTTCGACCTGATCCAGCCAATGATGGCGCAGATTCGCGAGGTGCTGGATGCCATTCGCCTCGAGGAATCGTACACGTTCATTTTTGACGTGGGGAACGATCCGGGCCTCATTGTCGCGGCGGACAAGAACCTCGACATCACCGAGAAGGTGATCGGTCGCCTCAAGCCGGTGACGGTCAACGTGTCGCCCCGCCCGGATTCCTCCAGGGCCAATGCCCCGGCGCGTCCGGCTCCGGCAGGCATAACGAGACCTCCGACGAAGCCGCCAACGCAGTGAGCGCGGCTGGC
Source organism: uncultured Gemmatimonadota bacterium (assembly GCA_946887155.1). The sequence continues at coordinate 512 of CAMPKM010000235.1, read as the reverse complement.
CTCGACATGCGCACGACCGACAGCGGTGAGGGTGTTCACACTCTCACCGCTGCGGATATTGCGGCCGCTTCGGGAGGGGAACTGCGCGGCGACCCCACGGTCCGCGTCGTTGCGGTCGCGCCGCTGTACCGGGCCGGCGCCGAGGACGTGACATTCCTCGCCTCGTCTCGTTATGCGTCATTGCTGGCGGAGCGGGCGCCAGGTGTCCTCCTGGTGACCCCGGAGCTGGCGGCGACGGTTGGCAACCCGAGATCCACGATCGTGCTGGAGAAGCCGGTCGAGGCATTGCTCGGCATCCTGCCGCGACTCTACCAGCACCAGCCGGTGAAAGCGGGCATCCATCCTACCGCCGTCATCGGGCGCGGTGCGACGCTGGGCGCCAACGTCACCGTCGGGCCTTATGCCATCATTGGCGACGGCGCGTCGATCGGTGAATCAACAGTGGTCGACGCGCACGTCGTCATCGGACCGGGCGTCCCGGTGATGGACCTCGTGCCGCTGGACGACGCCTT
>CAMPKM010000234.1 GCA_946887155.1 uncultured Gemmatimonadota bacterium | reverse complement strand
GTTTTATCCGACGGCGATCGGCTGGCATCCGGCTGAACGTTCCGAGTTCGGCGAGGCGCAGGTCGAGGCCTGGCGCACGATCCAGCGTTCGCACGCCATCGCCAACGGCGTGTTCGTGGCATCGCCCAACCGGACCGGGTTCGAGCCGGAACCGGGTACGAACGGGCTCCAGTTCTTCGGCCATTCGTTCATCTCCGACCCGTTCGGCCGCATCATTGCCGACTCGGGCGAAGAGCCGACGGTGCTCGTCGCGAAATGCGACCCCGCGCTGGTCGAAGAAACCCGCCGCAACTGGCCATTCCTGCGCGACCGGCGCGTCGACGCCTACGGCGGGATTCTGAGCCGGTACCTCGCGTGAGCCGGGAATCGGGAATTGGCAATCGGGAATCGACTTCGCGCGCACCCGGTACCGCCGGCCCTCCAGCAAGACTGCGGATGCCTGGCGAATGGACGCAGCACGCCGCGACCTGGATCAGCTGGCCGCACCACGAACCGGACTGGCCGGGGAAGCTGGGCGCGATCCCGTGGGTGTACGCGGAGATCGTGCGGTTGCTGCACCGGCACGAGCGCGTCGAGATCCTCTGCCATAACGAGGACGTCCGGGAAGACGCGCGTGAACAGCTCGTTGCGCACGGCTGCTCGCCCGACGGCTACCGGCTCCAGGTCGTGCCGACCGACCGCGTCTGGCTGCGCGACTCCGCGCCGACGTTCGTGCACGATGACCAGGGCAACGTCGTCCTGGTGAACTGGTCGTTCAATGGATGGGCGAAATACAGCAACTACCGGAAGGACCGCGAGGTGGGAAAGGTCGTCGAGCGCCTGACGGGCCATCGACGGTTCCAGCCGCTGCGCCCGGACGGGAAACCGGTGGTCCTCGAGGGCGGCGCCATAGAGCCTAACGGCGCCGGACTGTTGATGGTCACCGAGGAATGCCTGCTGTCCCCCGTGCAGGAACGAAACCCCGGACTCGATCGCGCCGGTTACGAGCAGATCTTCCGGGACTGGCTGGGCATCGACCACACCATCTGGCTCGGCGAAGGCTGCGTGGGCGACGATACCCATGGTCACATCGACGACATCGCCCGGTTTGTCAGCGCCGACACGGTGGTGCTCGCGGTCGAGGAAGACCCGTCGGACGAGGAGAACCATCGCCGGTCGATGGACAACCTTCGCCGCCTCGAAGGCGGCGCGGCGCCACCGCTCCGGATCCTCAAACTGCCGTACCCGCGACCGGTGTACATGGACGGCCAGCGACTCCCGGCCAGCTACGCCAACTTCTACATCGCCAACGGCCTCGTAATGGTCCCGACTTTTAACGATCCCGCGGATCGCGTCGCGCTCGAGGTGCTCGCGAACTGTTTCCCCGACCGTGAGGTCTGCGGGATCCATGCGGTTGACCTCGTCTGGGGGCTGGGGACGCTTCATTGCCTCACCCAGCAAGAACCGGTACCGCGCCCTCCAGCTCCCGCGTAGCGCTCCCGGTTGTCGCTCGTCTTAAGGACGATTGTCACAGACTGGGTTGGACAACGATCACCGCGGATAGGGCAGAACACGGGGAACGCCGAGTTCACAGATTTCCGCGGATAACTCCATTGGTGAAGACCGGGACCACCATGAACCCATCCAAATCACACGGCACCGTGGTCCCGGTCTTCACCAATGCAGTACCCGTGGCAACCCGTGAAGTCCGGCGTCATCCGCGTTCCAGCCTGCCCGCGACAATCGCTCGTTCAACCTGGGCTGCGGCCATCGTTTTTTTCACAGGGGCGTGCACACCAGAAAACGAAATCGGGACGGACGACGCTGGCGGCACCCTCGTTATCGCCCTCCCAGTCGAACCTCGCAGCCTGTTGCCACCCCTGCTCAACCTGGCGCAGGAGAAGGAAATCGCCGACCAGGTTTACGATGGGCTCGCCGATATCGGCCCCGATGTGAACACGTTAGGCGACGCCGGCTGGACACCACGGCTCGCCGAATCGTGGGAGTGGTCCGCCGACTCGCTCTCGATCGCGTTCAAGCTCAAGCCCGGCGCGCGCTTTCATGACGGGCATCCAGTGACGTCGGCCGACGGACGCTTCTCCGTCGAGTTATGGAAGGATCCGAAGGTCGCCGCCCGCCTCGCGCCGAACTTCGCCGACATCGACTCGATTTCCACGCCGGACTCGCTGACCGCGGTCGCCTGGTATTCGAGGCGCTCGCCGGAACAGTTCTACAACCTCGTCTACTCGCTGCTCGTGATGCCCGAACACGCGCTGCGCGACGCGGACCGGTCCAACCTGGCATCTCACCCGCTGAGCAGAGCCCCGTTAGGCTCGGGGCCGTTCCGGTTCGTGCGCTGGGACGCGCGCACAGCCGTGGAAGTGGCGGCCGATTCCGCATATCACCTTGGCCGCCCGAAGCTCGACGGCGTCGTCTGGGTGCTGACGCCGGACCCCAACACGGCGCTCAACACCGTGCTGGCGGAAGATGCGGACCTGTTCGAAACCGTGACGGTGGACGGCATGGCGAGCATCGCCAAACAGTCGAAGGTGCGCGCCTTGCCGTATGCGAGCCCGAACTACGGCTACCTCGGCTTCAACATGCGCGACCCGAAGAACCCGCAACGTCCCCATCCGCTGTTCGGCGATCGTGACCTGCGGCGGGCGCTGTCCATGGCCGTCGATCGCGTCGCGCTGCTCCAGAACGTCTATGACTCGCTCGGCTACCTGGGCGCGGGGCCCTTCTCACGCTCCTTCGCCACCGCCGACACGACGCTGGACGTGCCCGCGTACGACTCCGCCGCCGCAAGCCGGCTGCTCGATTCGTCCGGGTGGCGCGACACCGACGGCGACGGCGTCCGTGAAAAGGACGGGCGGGCCCTGCGGTTCGGTATCCTCTTCCCGTCCAGCAGTACGCCCCGCCGTCGTTATGCAGAGCTCATCCAGGCGCAATTGAAGGCGCATGGCGTACAGGTGGACGTCGATGCCGCCGACATCAGCGCCATGGCGCCGCGGATCTTCGGCAGCCAGTTCGACGCCCTGCTGAACAACTGGCTGACCGATCCGTCGCCCAGTGCGCTCCGTGATTCCTGGCACACGATGCCGGCGGCCAACCGGGCCTCGAATCTCCAGCTCTTCAGCAACCGCGCCGTCGATGCCTCCATCGACAGCGCGATGAACGAGAACGATGCGGCGAAGGCGCGCGCCCACTACCGGGCTGCCTATCAGGGCATCATCGACGAGGCGCCCGGAATCTGGCTCTACGAAAACCGGATGTTCATGGCCATCAGCCAGCGTGTGCACCCCGTTTTCAACGGCAAGGATGTGTGGTGGCGGCAGTTGCGGCTCTGGTCGATTCCATCGGATCAGCGGCTTCCGCGCGATCTTCAGTAACCCGGCAACTCACTGGCACGTGAGCGGTTAGGGTCGGCTTCGACCAGTGGTTGATGTGGCGCGTTTAACAGTTGCGAGGCGGTGTCCGGCTGCGTCTTAAGACGTAAGCCCCGTCACGCTCAGCCCCTCATCGATGCGCCGAACGCTCATCCCCGCGCTCTGCGGCGTTCTTGCCTGCTCCGGATCATCGCAGCCCGTGTACATCGGGGCGGCCGGGCCATGGTCGGAAGAGTTCGGCCGCCTGAACAAGCAGGGCATCGACCTCGCCCTGGCCGAGATCAATGCGCGGGGCGGCGTCCGTGGCCGTCAGCTTCGCCTCATCGAACGCGATGACGAGGGAACCGGAAGCAAGGCGGCAGCCATCGCCGGTGAGTTTGTCGCCAATCGCAGCATCGTCGGCGTGATCGGCCACGTCACGTCAGGCGCGATGATGGCCGCCGCGCCGGTCTACGAACAGGGACTCGCCGCCATTGCGACCACCGCCAGCTCGCCCGACCTGAGCGGGATTTCAGAGTGGGCGTTCCGCGTGATCTCGTCCGACTCGGACAACGGCATCGACATGGCACGCTTCGCGACCGCGCGTGGGTTCAAGCGCGTCGCCATTCTCTACGAAAACAACTCTTACGGGCGCGGACTCGCCGATTCGTTCCGGCGCGGCTACACCGGCCAGATCGTGGCGCTCGATCCGATCCCTTCGGATGGCAAGGCCAACCTCGAGCCGTATGTCTCATACCTCCGCGTCCAGCGGCCGGATCTCGTGTTCGTCGCCGGGACTGACGCGTCGGGTCGTTCATTCCTGCGCGAGGCCCGGCAGCAGTCGCTGGCGTCCGCGTATATGGGCGGAGACGGATGGACACCGCTGGCACTCGATACCGTGATCTCCGAAGGTGTTTTCGTCGGCGCCCCGTTTTCAGCCCAGGATCCGCGACTCGAGGCGCAACGTTTCGTGGCCGCCTATCGAGAGCGCTACCACGAAGAACCCGACGGCAACGCCGCGCTCGCGTATGACGCCACCATGCTGCTCGCGGCGGCCATCGAGGAGGTTGGACCTTCCCGCGGCGCGATTCGCGACTGGCTGGCTGGCCTCGAGGCGAATCAACCCCACGCGGGGGTCACCGGACCGATCTCGTTCCGGGCCAGCGGCGACGTCATTGGCCACGGCATCGTGATGACGCGCGTACGTCGCGGCGCGCTGGCGGTCGAACGGGGGGGAGCCGGCACATGAGCTCCACCGTCGTACGGTTTCGCAGCATCCGGCAGCGTCTGCTCACGGGATTCTGGCTGCTCGTTGGCCTGTTCGTCGCCGCCGGCCTCGTCGCTCGGGCCTCCATGCTCACGATGTCCACGCTGATCGGCGACACACTGGCCGAAGTACAGGAAGACGGCCAGCAGGCGGCGCGACTGTCGGCCACCGTCTCGCAGGAACTCGCGGCGGCCGCCCGCTATCTCGTGAACCGCGACTCGGCGTCGCAGCAGGACTTCCGGCATTTCGCGACCGAGGCGCATCGCGTCCAGCGTGACATGTACCTCAACAAGGGCCAGGCGGAGGACGAGCTCGCTCTCATTGCGAGCATCGACGCGACGCTTTCGGACATCGAGACGCAGTACGCGAGGGCTCATCGTCTCGCCGACCTCGGTCGAGCCGACGAGTCGAGCCGTGACGCCGGCCGGGCGCGCGGCATGGTCGACAGCCTCACGAAGGACCTCGACCGGCTGGCGCTGCTCAAGTCGCGAGTCGTGACCGAGGCGTCCCGGGCGCTCCGCGTGGACGTCGAACGGCGCGCGATGTGGATGCTCATCGCCATCGCGGTATCGGTGGTGCTCGGCCTGATGGTGGTGTTCAGCACCGTGAACTGGATCTCACAGCCGATGCGGCGCCTGGTAACGCATGCGCGCGCACTGAGCAGCGGGAACTTCGGTGCGCGGACCGAAGGTGAAATGCCTGGCGAGTTCCGGGAATTGGCGGAAGCAATGAACGGCACCGCCGACTCGCTGGCCAAGGTGGTGGCCGTGGCCAATAC
>CAMPKM010000233.1 GCA_946887155.1 uncultured Gemmatimonadota bacterium | reverse complement strand
TGGCGAGCCCGCACCTGTTCCGGCCGGAATGCCGATCGGTGCGCCAGATCAAACTCGCGAACGGTCTCTGCCGGTTCCGGGAGCTTGCGACGCCAGCGTACCTGCCCTACCGGCAAGGACTTCCGCAGGCGGATCCCTGGTAGTGGTTATTGGTTATTGGTTATTGGTTATTGGAACTGGGTACCGGTACCTGATCACTACCAGTACCGGTAGCCGTACCAATAACCACTAACCACTACCACTACGGCGACTTACGGTGTTGGGATGCATTATACTAGATTGCATCCCATGGAAGACCAGACGTCGTTTCGACTCCCGCGGGAGATGCTCCAGGAACTCGGCCGCCTGGCCAAGGATCGAGGGGTTCCGAGGTCCCAGCTCGTCCGAGAGGCGCTGGAGATCTACCTCGCGACTCGGGCGCCGGAGTCGCCGGTCCTGACGGTCCGGGACCGCACCGCCCCATACATAGGCCGAGTCGACCTCACCGGACCAGGCGACGCCGAGAGCATTGCCGACCGCGTTCGGCGTCGCAACTGGCGCGCCTGACGAGTGACCGCCGCGCCTGACGTTCTGCCTGACCGCCAACGCACCACACCGCGTGACGTCCTGCTCGATACGGGGCCGCTGGTGGCGCTCCTCGATCGAAGCGACCCGTATCATGACGCGTGCGTCAGGCTCTGGCACGACATCGCCGACCGCTGCCTGACGACTGAAGCCGTCGTCACCGAGGCCACGCACCTGGTCGGGCGTGCCGGCGGATCGCCGCTTCCGCTCGAGCTGCTGCTCGCGGCCCATATACCAATCGTCTCGATCGAGAGCCTGGGCCACGAACATGCGGTGCGTCTCATGCGGGCGTACGGCATGCTCCCGATGGACTACACCGACGCCACGCTCGTCATCGTCGCCGACGCCATTCGCGTGAGCACGATCTTCACGCTCGACCGCAAGGGTTTTTCGCTGTACCGGCGCGGTAACGGCGATTCGTTCACGATCCTGCCTGACGCGGCCCCCGCTGCCTGACACGAAAGCCGGGGTCGGCTTTATCGCGCGATTCCTGACGCGCTCGACCGTGCCGAAACTCAGGAATTGCCCCGGGTGCAGTTCACGTTATGCCTTACGCGTAATACCCCGAATGTCTGGCGGCGCCGATAGTTGTGATCCAGCTCGGCCAAACATTTCACAGGAGCGGCACAATGGCTGACAAGAATGCTCGTGAGGGCAACGAGGGTCGTGGCGGAAGCCAGATCCGCGATGAGGAAGAGCGCCGCCAGCGCGAGGAGCGCGAGAACCGGGAGCGTGACCAGCGCGCGCGGAGTGGCAATCAGGGCGACCAGGAAAACGAAAATGAAAACACCGGAGAGGGACGGAGCTCCGGCGGCGGTCGCGATCGCTCTGGCGGAAGCCAGGGCAGCAATCGCTAGTTGATCCAGCAGGAAAGGCAGCCCGGCCTCGGCCGGGCTGTTCTTTTTTGGGACGTGACGAACTTGACAGCCGAATTGGCCGCCTCCTTCTTTAAGTTCCTTAAAGGAAGGACGGATGGAGCCACAGCCAGTCGTGAAGGGCATGCTCGACGCCCTCGTGCTACGCGCATCGAGCCGGGCATCCATGCACGGATTCGAGATCACCGAGTGGATCGAGGAACGGTCCGGCGGTGCGCTCGAGCTCGCGGAAGCGGCTGTCTACCAGTCGCTCTACCGCCTCGAGGCGCGCGGCCTCATCGCTGCCGAATGGGCCGTCACGCCTAACAACCGCCGCGCCCGGTATTACCGGATTACCCGCAAGGGACGCGACGTGCTCCGCGCCGAAACCGAAAGCTGGCTGCGCTCCGCCCAGGCGGTAACGGCCGTGCTCACTGGCGCATTGGCCGGGGAGCGGTGAGTGCGCGAAGGCTTCCGCCGGTGGGTCTCGCTCCCTTTTCGCGGCCGCACCGGCAGCGAGCGGGATGTCGACGATGAAATCGCACACCACGTGGCGTTGCGTGCCGAGCGGCTCCAGCAATCCGGCAAGCCGCCTGACGAGGCATACCAGGAAGCGTTCCGCCGGTTCGGCGGTGCGCGCGCACGTGACACACTCAGGGGCGAAGCCCGCACCAGGGAGCACATCATGTTGAGTCGTGAATGGTTCGGCGACACCCTCGCCGACGTGCGGTTCGCGTTTCGCCAGCTGGCGCGAGTGCCGGTCTTCACTGCCACCGCCATCACGACGATCGCGCTCGGCATCGGCGCGAACGTGACCATGTTCGGCGTCGTGGACCGGCTGCTGCTCCAGCGACCGGCGCACGTGCAGAGTCCCGAGCGCGTCGTGTCGGCCGCGGTCGTGACACAAAGCGGCAGCCGGACGCGAACCCAGTCGGTGCAATCCTTTCCGGTCTTTCTCGACCTGTCTTCCGACCCGTCGTTCGAGGCGGTCGCCAGTTACACCACGACGTCGATCGCCATGGGCGACGGGCCGGCGGCGCGCGAGCTGACCGCCATGAACGTCACGCCAGCGTGGTTCGCGGTGATGGGCACGCGCCCGTTGATCGGGCGGTTCTTCGATCCCGCGTTCAGCGCCGTCATGCCGGCGATCAATGAAGTCGTGGTCAGCGAGCCGTTCTGGCGGACCCAGCTCGACGGCAGCGCCGCGTCGTTAGGCCGGCTGATCGAGCTTGGCGGCGCCCGGTACGAGGTGATCGGCGTCGCACCGCGCGGCTTCAGTGGCGGGAGCACCACACTGCCCGATGTGTGGCTGCCGTATGCCGCTGGTGCGACCCCGGCGCGCATCGCCGAGTGGAAGGGCGGGCGCCAGTGGTATTCGCTGCGGATCGTGGCCCGGCTGAAGGATGGGGTCACTCCCGCCTACGCGGCGGCATCGGCGTCGCGCGCCGTCCAGAATGGGGAGCTGCGCGACGGCATGACACCGGATCGCTTGCGCCAGCGGAATCCCTCCGTGCAACTGACGTCTCTGCTGCCACGCGACGCCCGTGGCAGCAGTGCACAGTCGCGTGTGGCCCTGCTGCTGGCGGCGATGTCGATCGTCGTGCTGGTGCTGGCCGGGGCGAATGTCACCAACCTGCAGCTCGGGCGCGCCACGCGGCGCCAGCGGGAGGTCTCGATCCGCCTGGCGCTCGGTGTGTCGCGCCGGCGCCTCGTGCGCCTCCTGCTCACGGAAAGCATCGTCCTCGCCGCGTTAGGCGGCCTGGCGGCGATTGCCGTGGCCTGGTGGGGAACGAGCCTCATGTACGGCACGCTGCTGAACAACCTGCAGCTCCCGGGCGCGGCGGTCGACCTGCGCATGGTCGGATACGGTGCCGCGATCGCCCTCGGTCTCGGCCTCCTCACCGGATTCGTGCCCGCGCTGCAGGCCAGCCGCCCCGACCTGATCACAGCGTTGCGCACCGGCGGACAGCCGGCCGGATCGCGGGGATCCGCGCGGGCCGTGCTCCTCGCGACGCAGAGTGCATTGTCGCTCGTGCTGGTGATCGGCACCGGCCTGTTCGTCCGGAGCGTCCAGCGCATCGACGCCCTGCCCCTCGGGCTCGAATCGGACCGCGTGATCGTGGCGCAGCTCAACACCACCGGCCGCGACTACGACGACGCCGCGCTCAATACGATGTACGAAGACCTGGCGCGCGCCATGGCATCGACACCGGGCGTGGAGCATGCCGCCGTGACGCTGTCACTCCCCTTCGGGGCGTCGACCGGCGCGCCGGTCTTCGTGCCGGGCCTGGACTCGGTGCCGGTCACGTCGGAGGGCGGGCCGTACGTGAGCCCGGTCGGGACGGACTATTTCCGGACGTTAGGCACCCCCATCGTGCGCGGCCGCGACTTCACCAGCGACGACCGGCGGGGGAGCCCGCCGGTGGCGATCGTCAACGAGACGGCAGCGCAGCTCTGGTGGCCGGGCGAGGATGCGATCGGCAAGTGCGTGAGGGTCACCGAACCCGGCGCGGCGTGCGCGACCGTCATCGGCATCGTCACCAATACCCGTCGCCAGTCGATCATCGAGGATGAGTTCGTACAGGTCTTCCTGCCCGCCCCGCAGACGGACTGGGCAAACCCCCGCACCGTCATCGCGCGGGTGCGCGGCGACGCGCAGGTAGCCGCGACCGAGGTCCAGCGGTCACTGTTGTCGGCCGGCGGGTTGCCGTACGTGCAGACGTCGCCGCTGAACGATCGGTTGAGCGCGCAGACCAGGTCCTGGCGGCTGGGGGCCACGATGTTCGGGATCTTCGGCCTGCTGTCGATCGTCATTGCGGCGGTAGGGTTGTACGGCGTCCTGGCGTTCGACGTGAGCCAGCGGCTGCGGGAGATCGGCGTCCGGCTGGCGTTAGGCGGATCGCCGCGCGCGATTGCGGTGAGTATCGTCAGGCGCGGCGTCATGCTGGCGGGGATCGGCTGCCTGGTGGGCCTGACGGTCACGTTCATCGCCGGCAAGCGCATCGAGCCGCTCCTCTTCCAGACGTCGCCGCTGGAACCACTGGTCTATGGCGTGGCGTTGCTGGTGATCCTGGCGACGGCGGTCCTCGCGTCATGGCTTCCGGCCAGGCGCGCGGGCAAGGTCGATCCCCTGCTCGCCCTGCGCAGCGACTGAACCCGGGGACGGACCCCGTCCTGATGCCGACCGTTTCATGCGGACGTTTCGTCGTGACTCATCGAGGTGTTTGAAACGACCGCGACCTTCGGCGCTTTCAGCCATAAGTGCGCAAGCACACGTCGGTTAGTGCTTCGAACAGTGACTGGCGCCTGCCTTGCCTTCTGCACCGCGCATCCACGCGCACTTCGCGCGTGCGAATGACCCGAGCGAGGTGCATCAAATGAAACTCACACGAGCAATCCTGCTCGCCGGCGCGCTTGCCGCCTGCAGCGAGGATCAGGACCCGTCCCGCCAATTTCTTCTCTCTCCTTCGTTTGCCAGCGGCGACAATGTCATCGGGCAGGTCTACACGATGACCAACAGCCCGGCGGGCAATGCCGTGCTGGCCTTCAACCGCGCGGCCGATGGGTCGCTCACGCCTGCCGGGTCGTATTCCACCGGTGGTACCGGGACCGGTGCCGGACTCGGAAACCAGGGTGGCGTTATCCTCGTGGGCCGCTGGCTCGCCGCCGTCAACGCGGGCAGCAATGATGTTTCGCTGTTCGCCGTGAACGGTGACGGTTCGCTGTCGCTGACCGACCGCGTCTCGTCAGGCGGCACGATGCCGATCAGCGTGACGATTTCCGGCAACCTGCTCTACGCCCTCAACGCCGGTGGCAACGGCAACGTCAGCGGCTTCGCGATTTCCTCGAGCGGTGACCTCACCGCCGTCGCCGGTTCCACGCAACCGCTCAGCAGCCCGGCGTCCGGGCCGGCGCAAATCGAGTTCACTCCTCGCGGCGACCAGCTGGTCGTGACCGAGAAGGCGACCAACCTGA